>CAZGOK010000155.1:0-5326 GCA_964527665.1 uncultured Sphaerochaeta sp. | reverse complement strand
TCGTCAAACTGCACATGTGCTGCTGTTACCTCTTCAATGCTCATGCTGCTCTCTGCCCACAGAGCCTGCAGTGCGGCACCAAGGGCTGCGCTCTCTACGATACTGGGAACCGAAAGGGGAAGCTGCAGCACATCGGAAGCGATCTGTCTCCAGATGGCGCTCTTTGAGCCACCTCCGGTCAGCACCAGATGCTTGGGCTCAAAACCAAGCTCGCCAAAGGCTTCAAGACCACCCTTCATCGCATAGATGGAGCTTTCCAAAGCGGCACGGGCGATATTCTCCACCTTCATGTTGGAAAGGTCGAACCCTGCAAGGACTCCCTTGCCATGGGGCAGGTTGGGCACTCTCTCTCCATTGAAAAATGGAAGCATCGTAACCCCCTCACACCCTATGGGGGCTTTGAGGGCAAGCTCATCGAGTTTCTTCACATCATAGCCAAACAAGGCCCTGATGCTCTCTGTTGTTATGGTACAGTTCATCGTACACAGCAGGGGAAGATAGCCACCGCTTGAGGAGCAGAAGGCCGCTAGACGGCCCTTCTTGTCCGATACTACGCTGTCGCTATACCCAAAGAGCGTTCCGCTGGTGCCCATACTCATCGTAAGGGAGCCGCCCTTCACACATCCGGTGCCAAGGGCGGCGGCCATGTTGTCCCCGCAACCTGAGGAGACGGGGATTCCAGAAGGAATGCCCAGCTCCTTTGCCGCTTGGCTAGTTACCCTGCCGCAAGCATCCCCTGCCTTGACGAGGGGAGGCAGCATGGAGAGCAGGCTTTTCTTGTCATCGATGGCAGAGAGCACTTCCTCACTCCAGACCTGCCTCTTCACATCAAAGAACGCAGTCCCTGATGCATCGCCTGCCTCAGCAGAGTAGACCCCTGTCAGGTAGAAGTTGATGTAGTCATGGGGAAGCAGGATATGAGCGAGCTTGTCATAGGCCTCTTTATTGTGCCTCTTGAGGTGGAGCACCTTGGGGGCGGTGTATCCAACCAGGATCTGGTTGTCTATCAGGGAGAATACACGATCTTCCCCACCCAGGCGCTCGGTGAGAGTATCACACTCCTTGCTGGTTGCAGTGTCACACCACAGCTTTACCGGGGCAAGGACTTCTCCCTTGCTGCCCACCGGCACGAAGCCGTGCTGTTGGGCGGAAACCCCAATAGAGGTTATGTGTTTGCGAATAGTGGGGTCTATCTGGGAAAAGCAGGATCGTATGGCGTCGAGATACCATACGGCTTCTTGCTCACGCGTTCCATCATCGCCACTTATCATGGAGTGAGGGGCGCTTGCAGTGGCCACCACCTTCTTCTGCTCAACATCATAGCAAAGCACTTTGGTGCTCTGAGTTCCAGTGTCTATTCCGGCAACAATTTGCATACAGATGCCTCCTTTCTCCTACAGCATCCAGCACAATAGTGGATATAACCATAGACAAGATTGGAATAACATATGTATTATTGACTTATGGAAATTCTTGATGCGGTATTTGTCTACCAGATGCATGAAAAGCAGGAACTCTTGTGGCACCAGAGAAAGCACAGCCACGAGGAGGGTTCGTTCGAGATACATTACTTTGTAGGTGGGAGCGGGACCTTCACCAATGGCAACAGGAGGTACACCATCGCCCCGGGCTCGCTATTTGTCACCACCGACGAAAGGGAGCACAGCATACGAACAGATGAGGGGGCGAACCTGACCTACTATGCCACCCTGATCGACTGCCCGCAGGAAAGGGAGCTCTTCACCAAGTTGGAGGAGAAACACCCCCTGCATGTAGGGACGAACTGGAGATTCTTCTTTGAGGAGGTGCGGGACAAGGCCCTCAGCTCCAAGGAGGAGCTTCGCCTCAGCGCCTGCCACCAGCTATTGGGCTTCCTATACAACCTGCTGGCAGGAAGCGTCACAGAACGGACAACTGTAGAGCATGTTCGCCTGGAGAAGGCCATCAGGCATATGCAGCGCCATGTATTCGACAACCTCTGCCTCTCACAGATCGCAAGCCATGTAGGGCTGGAAAAATCCTACTTTGTCCGTCTCTTCAGAAAACGGATGAACACCACCCCGATGAAGTACTACTCAAGCCTGCAGCTTGAGGTTGCAAGGGCGATGCTGACCAGCGGGGACCTCTCCATCAAGGAGATAGCGGCGAAACTGCAGTTCTGTTCTGAATTCCACTTCTCCAAGCAGTTCAAGGCCTCCACAGGCTCCTCCCCTTCGCTCTACCGCAAGACACACCAACAAGTGTTGGGCAACTGAGGCTTCAGGCGAAGACCTCAGAGGCAAAGGGAATCGAATCCATCGCACCAAGGCGGGAGACGGCAAGCCCTGAGGCCTTGCAGGCATATCTCAAAGCCATCTGGCTATCATGTCCAAGTGCTCGTGCGGTGAGAAAATACCCTATGAAGGTATCACCGGCAGCGGTGGTATCGACAACAGGCAGGTCATAGATAGGTTCGTGCAACCGGATTTCCTCATAAGCGTAGTATGCCCCACCCTTGCCTACAGTCAGCACTATCTCACTTTTTGGATATGCAGAAACCAATGCCTCCAAGACCTCAGTGAAGGATGAGCCCTTCTTTGTATTTGCCAAGGCGGCTCCCTCGATCTCATTGACGACAAGTATGTCGACAAGGTCCAGGGGCAAGGCAAGGATCTTCTCATCAAAGGGTGCTGTGTTGAGACAGACCTTCATCCCGCGCTTCTTTGCCTCTTGGATAAGGTAGGCTGTATGGACGATCTCATTTTGCAGGACAAGCATGTCCCCACGTCCAAACAGGGCGAGGCTCTGGTCTATCTCCTCCACTGTGATCTGCAGGTTCCCCCCACCATAGAGGACGATGGCGTTCTGCTTGTGCTTGTCCAGCTGGATCAGGGCCTGCCCGGTCGCACCTTCATAGAGACGGATGAGGGAGGTATCCACCCCGTAGCCAGAGAGGAGATCCACCAGGAACTGCCCGTCAAGGCCTATCTTCCCAGCATGGGTGACAGAGGCTCCGGCCTTTGCCAGGGCGGCACTCTGGTTGGCTCCTTTGCCCCCGGCACTCCTGAAGAAGGAGGAGCTGGAGAGTGTCTCACCCGGCACCACCATATGGTCAACGGTGAAGACCAGGTCTATATTTACCGAGCCATAATTCAAAAACTTCATACAATCCTCCTAAAGCAGCGGGGAAGCCAGCCGTATCAAGGTTCCTAAAATCCTCTTGTACCACGGTCGCTTGGCAAGGACGGCCGAGGTTATCCTCTGGCTGACTTCCATTATTTTTTCCATATCCTTTGAGACGGACTCGACTACCGACGAGCCATAGAACAAGACGGCATTTTCAAAGTGCAGATAAAAGGAGCGGTAGTCCAGGTTGATGGTCCCTATGATGGCTACCTTATCATCGGCTACACACATCTTTGCATGGATAAAGCCAGGGGTGTACTCAAATATCTTCACCCCACCTTCGAGCAGCGAGTAGTAGTTGTCCCGCGTGACTTCAAACACGTACCATTTGTCAGGCATGCTTGGGGTGATGATGCGCACATCCACGCCACTTTGGGCTGCTATCTTGAGGACGGTTATCATCTCGTTGTCCAGTACAAGGTAGGGCGAGGTTATCCAGACATACCTCTTTGCCATGCTGATGATCTGGATATAGGCATTCTCACCCACATTGTGGTTATCCATGGGGGTGTCCCCGAAGGGCTGGACAAACCCGTCGGTCCTATACTGGATGGTAGGTCTGAAAGGGGCAAAATCGACAGGGGTTTTAGTAGAAAAACACCAGAGCTGGAGGAACATCAAGGTGAGGTTCCACACAGCATCCCCCTTCATCTTTACCCCTGTGTCCTTCCAGTGGCCGAAGCGTATCTGCCGGTTGGCATACTCGTCGGCAAAGTTAAGTCCCCCGGTATACCCTATGTTGCCATCGATGACCACGACCTTGCGGTGGTCTCGGCTGTTCAGGCGTGTATTGAAGTGCGCCCTGAGGGGATTGAAGGCAATGACCTCAAGACCAAGGCTTCTGAGGTAACGCTCATGATGGGCAGGAATTGTGGATATGGAACCCACATCATCGAACATCAGGCGCACAAGAACACCTTGCTGTACCTTGGCGACCAACTCGGTGATCAGGGCAGAGAAGACCTCCCCCTCTGCAATGATGAAGAACTCAAGGAATATGAAGGACTTCGCCCCCCGGATCTCCTTCAGGACATCAAGCAGCCAATCCTCACCATGGGCGAAATACTCCACCTCCGTGTTGCTCCAGACAGGAAAGCCGCTGATGCCGCTGATGTACCTGGCCTGCCGGGAGAGCGTCACATCATAGGATTCGAGCGCTTGCTTGGGAAGGTCGGTGGAGAGCGAGACGTTCTCCATCCCCTTCTCATGGAAGTCATTGAAGGCATTGAGCTGTCTTTTGAGCTTCGGACTCAGCTTTCTCGTACCCAAAAAGATGTAGAGCAACCCCCCATACAGGGGCAGGAGCATGAAAATCAGCATCCACCCTATCTTATAGGCTGGGTTCAGGTGGTCGCGTGCACTGACAAAGAGGGCCATGACAATGGAGATGGTGGAAAATATCTGAATCCAGAGGGTATCGTTCTTGGCAAACCCGAAGATGTTGATCAGTACTGCTATCTGCAGGAGGATCAGGACCATGGAGAGAAAAAGTCGTCCAGTCAAGAATTTCAGTAACTTCCTCATGTTCCCCCCCATTTCAAAACTGAGTATAGCACACTACAATTGGAGAATCACAAAAACTTAGGAAGGCGGTCGGGAGAACTCGCATCCGCAGTAGTGCTGACGGTAGAGCCCGAGCTCACGGGTGAGAACCAGACTGCGGTCAAAGCCACCCTTCTTCTTGAAATCAAGCTGTTCAAAAAGTGGGAACTGCTCCCCTACACTGAAGATGACCTTGCTGTTCTTGAACCTGCTGACAGTCAGGGTTGTACAAAAATGGGAGAAGCCCAGGGCCTCAGCCTTGAGGGATGCCTCACGGAGGTTGTAGGCAAAGCATGCTTCGCATCGCTTTCCCCCTTCCTTCTCCCCTTCCAGGCCAGAGACAGCACCCAACCATGCATCATGGTCCCACACTTCCCGAATGACCGGCAGACTATAGGTCCGAGCTACAGTAAGCAGCGCATCGTAGCGAAGGTCAGCTTCCTCTTGGGGGAAGATGTTGCTGTTTGAGAAGAATAGGGTGGGTTTCCACCCTTCTGAGAGCATTCGCTCTATACTTGCTGTACTGCATGGTCCACAGCATGCGTGAACCAGAATATCCCTGTCATCCATGGCTGGAGTGTACAATGTGCAAAGCGCTCTTGCAACCACCAACCATTCA
>CAZGOK010000154.1:0-5369 GCA_964527665.1 uncultured Sphaerochaeta sp. | reverse complement strand
TCCAGATACTGGTTCAGGCCTTCGGCGCTCTTTCCAAACATAGTGCAATTGAAGAAGTTGGCTTCATCCTCCCACCTGTTGTCAGCCGTCCTCTTTCTACGGTTAACAGCGAGAGAAAAACTACAGATAGCCATACCGCCGCTGGAATAGCGAAGTTCGCTCTCCCGAGTGAGACGGCCCACCAATGCGATTACGTTCAAGTCATTTGCCATGCTTATGCTCCAATTCTTTTAGATTTACTTTTCTGTGTTGACAAACAGAAACTTCAAAATTGAGGTGTTCAGCAAGAAATCTTTCTCAAATCCAATGATAGAGGAAGGGTCTGCTTTCATTTCGAAGTAGACATAGTGGCCTTTTTCCTGTTTTTTGATATCGTAGGCGAGATACTTTACGCCCATATCGTCCTGCTTGGTAATCTCTACCCCAGCTTTCTCAAAAAGGCTTGTGACTAGCTCCAAGCCGGATTTTGTTTTATCTTCGTTTGCATCGAAGATGATTGTGAACTCATAATTTCTCATGGTTCCTCCTTACGGACTAAATGATCCGCCTATACTAGCGGATAAAGAGGTTCTCGGTACACTACCATATATACGAGTTTTCAGTCAACAAAGGCGAGCAAGATATCCTCTCACACGAGAAGCTTTTGCACAGGGATAACCCAATCACTGTAGGAGTGCCGACCTTTCCCACAGGGAGCCCAAACCTTACACTTGCAGTATTCTCTCCAGCAGGGAGGCGGACACGTTGTGTACCAGGACCTCCTTCCAACCCTGGGGAAAGGGAGTGGAGACAGCAAGCTTTACCCGCTCACCCTTGAGCAGCAGAGCCTTCTCGCGAATAAGGTACATGACATCAAGCTTTGTATCCAGACACATGCGCGTACGCGTCTTCCCCTGTTTCAGATAGAGGTTCTTGCAATGCTCACAAGGGGTGGTCCGTGCGTGCAGCACTTCGTAGCAGTACCCTGTGGCAGTCGAGGCGGTCAGGCCAAGGCGCTTGAGCAGTGCCTCATTGGCAAAGAGCAATTCGTAGGTATCGACATTACAGAGGTATATCTCCTCTTCCATCTGGGAGAACAGCCATTCCCTGTCCACCGGCCTGCGCTTGTCCAGGGGATAGGAGTGTACCCCGTACAAGGCGTAGCGGTCCTTGCCCTCTCTCTTTGCCTGGTATAAGGCCAGGTCGGAGGTGTGGTAGAGTTCGCCAAAACTGGTGCCATGCTCCGGATACATCGAGACCCCCACGCTGCAGCTCAGATGAAGATCATCTTCAGGATTCTTGAGGAAGCGCAACGCACGGCACAGGCTCTCAGCCTTGGCCAGGGCGAGCTCATAGGAGGGAATACCGGTGATGAAGACGGCAAACTCATCGCCTCCTGGACGGGAGACGATGTCGGTAGGGCGAAAGACACCCCTGACAGCTTGTGCAACCTGGCGCAACACCTCATCGCCGCGGTCATGCCCATAAGTGTCGTTGACCCACTTGAACTGGTCAATGTCAAGCATGAAGAATGCCCCTAGGCAGGGCATTGCCGAACAGAGGGAGACCTGGTGCTGTACCTGACTTTCCAAGGCCGAACGGTTCAGCACCCCTGTCAACGGGTCAAGTTGGGCCTGCAGCGTCTTCTCAGCAAGTTGGCTCCCAACTTTGTCGGAATCCTTGATGTGCAAGGTGCACACCATCCCCGATGAATTTTCTTGGAGCGAATAGGAGAGCAGAGCCCACCGGTATCCGGAAAATGCCTCATTGTAGCTTGTCCGCCTGAAGGCAAGGCCCTTGCTCTCAACTGTAGAGGTCAGGGCGTTTCTGTCTGCAAAGACAGAGAAGACCTTCCTGTCCTGCGGATGGACATACCGAGCGGCAAAAATGGTTATCGCTTCGTAAAGATTGGTGAATTCATGCACCAGAAAAGCTATTCGTCCTTGGAGGTTCGTCTCAAGCAGTGATCCTGTCCCGACTGCAAACGAGAGGGTGAAGGTTTCAAGCTTCGTATCAATGGGGACGACATCAGGCTTTTCATCAGAAATCAAAAACAGATAGACAGGGCGCTTATTTTGGCTGTAGAGGTATGAGCCGTTGATTCGTACCAAGGAGACAGAGCTGTCAAAGCAGATGAGATGGAACTGGACCTCTATATCTGCTTGTGCCTGGACAGCCTCATGCATTGCCTTGGCCACAACGCTTTGGTCGGCTTCAAGGACGAAGTCGAGGAAAGAGCCCTCTATCTGGTCAACAAACGCTTCAGCAGGATACCCAAAATATGAGTAGGCCTTTCCACCCTTGTACAATACTTTCCGGCGCTCACCCATCTCAACGACAAAAAAATCAAGTGAGACCTTGCCAAGCACCTGTAGCCACTGTTCCGGGAAAGAGGCTTTTTCCATAGGTCACTCCCTGTCACTGTATTCCATACTACCACAAGGAAATGGAAAGAAACAGGAAAAGTTTTTTCTGCTTTCCCTCTCATTTCAGAACTCTATGCCATGCCTAGCCCTCTCCAGTATTCTCAAGTTTGCACGGGAAATGCCTCTCCTGCCTCTTTTTCATCACTTTGAAGACACAGAAAACCGCCGGAGCGACCGGCGGTTTTTGTGTTTGTGAACTGCTTTAGCAGTTGAATAAGATTGAAAGAAGTCTACTTCTTGTTCTTATGTCTATTCTTTCTGAGTTTTTTCTTTCTCTTATGAGTAGCAATCTTATGTCTTTTTCTTTTTCTTCCACAAGGCACTGTAGAGCTCCTTAAAATCCACCGGTTGGGTTATTGGCAAGCCAATTCCGGCGTATCTGTAATTACCCTCGTATTATGCAAGGATGGGTTGGTAACGTCAAGGGGGTTGGAAGAATCAATGGGCCGTCAAGGGAAAAGCCAAGACAAATACTGGTAATGTGTGACACCTTATTGCTCTACAGCTGTTTTCTTTATAGTATTGGATATAAAGATGAGGAGTTCGCATGAAGGTTTTGATCTTTGGGTTGGGTATGAATGGTGGCGGATATTCTGCCGCCATGTATTTTCTTGACCATGGAGATGAGGTAAGAATTACTGATTTGAAGGGAAGGTGCGACCTTGGTGCTGAGATGGAGGCTCTCTCACAACGCGGGGCTACCTGCATTGCAGGCGCTCATCGGCAGGAGGATTTCCTCTGGGCCGACATCGTGGTGAAAAACCCGGCCATCCCGCCCAACCACCCCCTGCTCGCTTCGGCGAGGATGGTGGTCAATGACTTTGCCTGGCTGTTCTCCTCTCCTTGGTGTAATGAAACCAAAATCATCGCCATCACAGGCACCAAGGGAAAGACCACCACCAGCGCTGCTGTCGCCCATGCCCTGGAGAAATTCGGCTACGAGGCGATGCAGTGTGGCAATATGGGCATCAGCGCCTTCTCTGTCCTGCGTGAATGGGAGAAGAGGCACGACGAGCAGAAGCGACTGCCTGATTTTCTGGTATGCGAGTTCTCCTCCTGGCTTATTCGCGATACGATCACGGCGATGCATGGGGAGCTTCCCCTCCTTGAGGTCTCCGCCCTGACAAACTTCTACCCTGACCACCTGAACTCCTATGAGAGCATAGAGAACTATCTTGAGGACAAGCTCAATCTCTTCACCCCCTCCACTAAAAGGGCTGTGGTGCCTGATGTCATGATCAAACGGGTGCGCAGTCTGACAGGGTTGGACAGCCGGCATGTGCGGGGTATCGACAGGACCTGTGCCAAGGAAGTGGAAAAGATGCCCCACCTCAAGAGTGCCTACGCTGTGCTGCTCGCCCTGGGATTCAAATGGAAGAGTGTCCTCAAGGCTTTGGAAAGCTTTGCGGGGGTGCCCCATAGGATCGAGCAGGTGGGCTTGCAAGGCACCATACTCTTTATCAACGACAGTGCTGCGACCATCCCTGAAGCTGTGCACTTCACCTTCGCCAGGTTCAAGAACATGGCCATCCATCTCATCTGCGGGGGAACCGACAAGAACCTCAAGCCAGAGGCGATGCTCGATGAGCTACAGGGCGCCTCGAGCATCTCGCTATTGGACGGCTCCTTTACCCGCGACAAGCTCATACCCCTCCTTGACGAGCACAAGATTGCCTACAGCGGACCTTTCACCTCCATGGATGATGCCACGCTCAACAGCTATACCTGTGCCAGAGAAAAAGAGCAGGAGCTCCCGGATCTTCCTCAGGTGGTCCTGCTCTCTCCTGGATGTGCATCCTTTGAGATGTTCAAAAATGAGTTTGACCGGGGCGACCAGTTCAAGAACTTGGTAGGACTCCTTCTTGGGGCTTAGTCTTGCGGTTCATCCGATAGCGAAAGTACTCCATCACCGTATAGGTCTTCCAACGGAAAAAATGCAGGACATAGTCAGTGGTTGGGGTCCTATAGTAGCTCTGACCGCCAAAGGAGAGCTTGAACAGCTCCAAACTGGTGAGGTGCTCCCCCCTGCCCTTCGGGCCGGGGATCCCATGCATATCATAGAAAAGACACCCCGCCTCACAAGCTAGGCGGATGGCAAAGTCCTGCAGGAGATAGGAGGGCGACACTCCATCCTGGCGCAAGGTTGATCCATAGAGATATATGGCCTCCCTGCTGTTCATCAGGAGCATAAGGCCCCCGACAATGCTCTTGCCCTCCTTGGCGAGGATGAGTTTGCACGACACATCCCCATATACCTTGCCGTCGAGGGAGAGCAGGGCCTTGAGGTATTTTTCAGGCCTTGGGCTGAAGCCATCACGGCGAGCCGTCTCCAGGTATGTCTCATACCACCGCCTAAATGATGCACTTTGCCCATCCCACAGATCAACCTGATAGAGAGAGGCACTTTTGCGCAGGGCTCGTTTTGCCCTGTCGCGATAGCCAAGGGTTACCGCATGAAAGCCCCACTGCAAGGCGATGCGCACAGTCCCGTCGGGTTGCACGCTCTCTTTCGCTGTATTGAACCGCCCGGCGGTGAGATACATGACATTAGGGTCGTTCACCTCATCCCAAGGCAGGTCATACCTGATGGAAAAGACACTTTTGGGGAGGACCTTCTTCAATTCCTTTGACAAGCTGACCAGAAATTCTCCCACCGTAGGCAGGGGGTTGTGAAACACATCGGGTCCGAAAGGGATATATGCAAGGCTGGAGAAAAGAAACAGGCGTTTCACCAGGACCAGGACAGAGGAAGTCCACCCCTCCATCTCTATGGTGAAGGCGTAGGGTTTCCATCCTGAGCCACTCTTCACGGCAGCCCAATAGCTGCTCTGCATAGGAGAGCTCATGCTGGGCATTTTCTTGTAATCCATCGGAACCAGTTTCATAATGCCTCCATACTACCATGATGCAATCGGGTAGGAGGATGAGCCTTAATGGCTCACCCGTCCTCCCACAGAACACGCA
>CAZGOK010000153.1:0-5399 GCA_964527665.1 uncultured Sphaerochaeta sp. | reverse complement strand
ATAACCTCTGGCTCTTCTATAACCTCTGGCTCTTCTATAACCTCTGGCTCTTCTAGAACCTCTGGCTCTTTTGTAGCCTCAGGGGTATCTGCAATAGCAGGTTCCTTTGCTTTTGAAGAGGGCACATTGGCTATGGAAGAGAGATGGGCAAAAAAGGAAAGTGGGCTCGATGGTTTGGGCTGGGGGGGGTCTGGAAGAGGGGCTTCCACATCCTGGCCAAGATATTCATCCTCGCTTTCCTGGCTATACTGGGTATAGTCGTACAACTTGCTGTCGTCCTCGAGGTCCCCTTCCATCTGCTCATCAGCTTGGACAAGAGAACTGCCCATCTGTGGCAAATCCTCATCTACCTGATGATCCTCAATGATGCACAAGGCCTCATGCTCATACTCATCCAGATCATCATCATCATCAAAGCCGGAATTTCCCACTAGATTCCCTTCAGAAAACGGGGAGGAGTCGTCCAGAGGGAATAAAGTCGGTTGGGATTCTGAAAGGGTGAGCTCTTCAGCAGTCTCATGTTCATCCTCCTCCATATCATTGAAAAAGGAGAATTCACTCTCGCCTTCATACTCCTCAACAAATGCACTGTCATCCTGCAACTGGAAATCATCCTCAACAAACAGGTCCTCATCCAAGGATTCGTATCCGCTTGTTTGATATGTTTCTTCTTCTACCCCTTTTTGTTCGTCTCCTGTGGCATCTACCTCAGCTTCTGAGCCTTCGTCATGGTGCTCTTCCTGGCCGAAGCCGGGGATGCCCACCAAGGCCTTGATCTGGGCCACTCCATCCCATGTGGTGGCAAGGTCCGCCAATTGGATAAAGGAGAGGAAGAGCTTGTTCTCTGTAAGCTCAAGGGGATACTCCCTGATCCTGTTCGTGATATCCACAACAACGCAGGGGTGAGGAAGATCATGCAGCAGTTTGAGGGCATCCAGCTCCCCTTCCAGCTGGAGGATGGCGTCCTCGGTCCTGTCAAAGGGATGGTAGGGGAGATACCCCATATGGGAAGCAGGTATCTGTATGCAAAGCGAGCGCTTGGAATCCTCAAAGATAGCATCGATGTAACCGTCCCCCTGGGGGACCTTTCTGGTGTAGTTCATAGTGCCGAGCATCGAGGAGAAGAACGTGATGGGAAGCAGCGACTGCTTCTCATCCTCGATTGCCCTCCAGCGACTTTGCATCTCCTCCCCCTTGTTGCAAACAACGCTGCGGATGATCTGATAGGCACGGTCCAGCAGCGTATCGCCATCAAAGCAGTATACGGTGTTAAACAGGCGCAAGAAAGGACGATTAGTGAGCAGCGAGGGCCTAGTCAGCCATCCCTTCTCTTCAGAGAGGAGAAACTCGCTGTTAGCACCTGCATCTATGGCAAGAAGCAGGGCATCCGAGGCCGAGAGGTCGGTAAGCTTGCGCACATCAAATAGGTCATAGCCGTCCCGTCGCCCCACAATGTCAGAAACCCACTCCTCCCAACCCTGCTCCTTGATGACACGGTCCATCAGGACCTGCATATCCTGCTCAGACTCGCCGCGGCTCTTGAGCACCTCAAGCTGCAATAGGCTCGCCTGCTTGAAAACAGCACTGTCCTCCCTGAGCTTGTCAATGCCCTCAAGGGCATTGGTTGCCAGTTGGACAAAAGCGGCAAGCAGACCGTCAAGCTTTGCATCAAAAACTTCCGAGATGAGGGCATTGAAGGGCTGCAACTGGTACTTGAGGGCATTCTTTTGCTTGGGAAACAGCTCTTTGTCAGAGACAGGGGGGAGGATGGCATCGGTTGCATAGTCCTGAAAAGCAATCAGCAGATCTTCTTCGGTGATCTGCTGATCGGCATAGAGGGATAAGGCATAGTTGTCAGTGTATCGGATGGACTTGCGGCACAGATCATCAAAGAGGGTGACCAGACGCTTCCACTCCTTCTCCTTAATGTCACGGTTCTGGGAGAAAGGGGGCTTTGTAGAGCCGACTACCGACTGCAGGTACCATACCAGGCGTGATGCCGTCACGCGGGCAAACATATCGTTCGGACGGTCATGGATTACCCTACGTCGTTCCCAACACGCCATTTTCAAGAGTTCCAAAGGGTGGTAACGATCAATGATAGAGAGGATATTGGAGACATCATTGGCCAGGAATATGGATACCTCTTTCATATTTTTCTGGATCTTTTCAGATGAAACACCGGTCATGCTGAGCAAATCCCATCCAGGACTGTTTTTCACAAGCAGTTTCTCCTTATCTGTGAGCATAGCACACCTTGCAAACTCATTCAAACTTCCTCTGCTTTGCCGAGCAGCCCAGAATATGCACCTTCCAAATGCCGGTGACATCAACCATAGCCTCTATCTGAGCGCTAGGCTCCTGAGACGGGGCAAATCTCCTGCACAAAGAGACCAACACCTGCTTTTTCTCATCCCTTTGGGTAACCTCTTCAGCGTGGGCAAAAAAAGTCGCACTCTCATATGCAACAGAGAGGGCCTTCTCATCAAGGGCCGCCTTACCCACACAATTGATGCAGATACGCTTGTCATGGCGCAGGTTGTCAATCTTATGCCCCTTTGTTGCAGAATGGAAAAAGAACTGCCCCTCATGCTCCACCACTGAGATGGGGATGGCATAGGGGGAGCCCAGGCCAAGGGGAGATTCCTCTCGAGCATTGACAGTGGACAGCGTGACCCAAAGGCATTCACGCAACAGCCGATAGGCCTCAGCTTCTTCCATCTTTCTTTCAGCTCTTCTCATTGGTATCATTCTACACCTCTTCCAGCGCCGGTGCGCGCATTTTCTTCCAAAAGACCAGACACAACACCACAGAAATCATGGCAAACACCGAAAAACTCTCGAATAGGGTCTTATAGCCAAAATTTTCAGTAAGCAAACCACCCAAGGAAGACCCCAATACCGTAGGCAACCCAGTGCCCAAGGAGATGTAGATAGACATGCCCAGGGCGCGATGGGTGCGTTTCACTCTTCTGGCCACAAGCTGAATCGCAGCAGGGTGGAGGAACCCATAACAGACGCTATGAAGCAACTGCCCGATTATAACACCAGCGAGGGAGGGAAAGCGAGCATAGAGCAACAGGCGAACAGCCATACCGATACCACTGATGAGCAGGAGGAAAACCGGCAGGACGCCCTTTTTCTGGATGAGATAGCCTGCCAGCAGCATGAGGAATATCTCACTGCCCGCCGCTATGGCGTTCATCAGGGAGATCGAATAGATATGCAGCTCCTCCACCAGGTAGAGGGAGAAGAAACTTGTTACAGCACTCATACCCAAACGGTTGAACGCTATGATTATCATGCCGATGACAAAGCCCGAGTCAAACCAATGGGCGACCTTTACCTTGGTCTTGCTCTTTGGTGCCACACTTACCTGCATCCTCCCCTCTTTCCAACTCAGGACGGGTATGAAGAAAAGCAGGCAGCCAAGAAGGGCATAGCGAATGATACTGGAGTTGTCGGTAAGCACAGGTCTGTCAAGGAGGGTAAATGCCAAGGAGAACACGACAAATCCCAGGGTGCCGAATGCCCTGATGCTGGCATATTTCTGGGCATCACCATTAAAACGATTGGTGGCGACTGTATCGACAAGGGGGATCAGCGAACGAAGGGAGAATGCTATTATGCTCAGGGCTATGATGGTCAGCCAAAGCGAACCGCCCCTGACCAGAAGGATAAGACCAAGGGCTGTTGTTGCTGTTGCAACAAGCACCGTATCCTTGAGCCTGCCTGTCCTGTCGACTATCCGTCCGACGATCAAAGGCCCGACAATTCCAGCCACCTCAAAGATGCCCAACAACACTCCCACAGCCTCGTAGGAGTACCCGCTGTTACGCAACAACACTTGTAGGTAGGGATTGACTATCGCAAATATGGAGTAGACAAAGAAGAATGAGATATACAGCTGAAACATAGGACCATTGTATGCTTTTATGCCCTCTCACTCAAGCAGGAATTCACATCTCCAGGAAGGTTCTTGCCTTTCTTAGCGTCGAAGCCGGGAGGCGAAGGTCCTCCAGGGAGGAAAGGGCTGAAGACCCTCTGCCTTGCACGATCCTCTCGGCATAGGAAGGACCGATTCCGGGGACGCGCAACAGCGCCTCCTTCGATGCCCTCTTTACCGAGACAGGGAACAGTTCAGGGTGGCTCTCCGCCCAAGATAGCTTGGGATCCTTGTGCAAGTCCAGGTCACCATCCTTACTGAAGACCAGCTCCTCATAGGAGAAGCCATAGGTGCGTAGCAGCCAGTCAGCCTGGTAGAGGCGATGCTCGCGCATCAGGGCGTCTGCTGAGGTGCCCACCTGGGGTCCGAGGTCAAAGAGGGTCGGCTGTTCGCTTTGCACCTCCCTAGCCTGCTCCCCCGGGATGGAGGGGTCGCCAAGCTCCCCCTGATAGGCACTGTAGTAGAGCCGCCCGATCTTGAGGTTGGAGTACATGCGGCTGCCGTAGAGGAGGATCTCCCGATCCTTTTCATCGCTGGCACCGACTATAAACTGACTCGAGGTGGAAACCCCGCTATAGCGCCCTGCCCTGCCTGTCTGTTCGGCGATGAAGGTGAGCGGCTCGATGATATCCTTCTGATAATCCTTGGCCTCGGTCAGCTTGGAAAAGTGCTTGTCCCCGGGGGTCTCAATATTCAAGGATACAGCCGAAGCAAAGCGAAGGGCACTTTCGATGCTTGCCCTGCTGGCTCCCGGGATGATCTTCAGATGGATGTAGCCACGATAGCGGAAGTGCTTTCGCAGTATTTCAGCAGTATCTACCAGCATGGCCATGGTCTTGTCCGCACTGCCAAGCACAGCACTGGAGAGGAATATGCCAATGAGGGGACGCTTCAGCTGGAACTCATAGAAAAAGGTGGCCATCTCAAACGGAGAGAGGGCTACCGGGCGGAAATCCTTCTCCTCCCTGAGGGGGCAGTACTTGCAGTCGTTGGCACAGCGGTTGCCCATCAGGGTCTTGAGGATGATTCCAGGGCCTCCGCTCGCTGTTGTGGTAGGATAGAGCCACCCATCCCCTCGGTTGTTCTTCTTGCGATGTTCCTCGGGGTTCTTCGTACCGCACGCACACGAAAGGTCGTACTGCGCATCACGGCTGAGAATGTCCAGTTTTTCCTGTGTATCCATACAAGGAGGGTAACATTAGTATAGTACTATATGCAAGGGTTCTTATAGCTTATTTCAAGCCGGACGCCTGCGCTCCCGCTTGTACTCAGAGACCAAAAGCCCTGCCAAGGTAAGGGCTGTGCCAATGGCAGCGGTGGGGGTTATGACCTCATTAAGGACGATCACCGAGAAGACGATCGTGATGACGGGACTGAGGTAGAGATAAAAGGAGCTCTTTATCGCCCCGATGCTCTTCAGCCCGAAGTTCCAAAAGACAAAACAGAGGGCTGA
>CAZGOK010000152.1:0-5407 GCA_964527665.1 uncultured Sphaerochaeta sp. | reverse complement strand
ACACTACCGAACATAAGAATCTTCGCTATAACCTGTTTACCTACAAGACAGAGAAGACAGAGGCATCCGAGTATGAGGTGCATAGGAAGGAAACTGACGTACAGATCCTGCTCAAGGGACATGAGCGTATGGATATTGCAAAGCGCGATGTGCTTACCGCTACCACAGCCTATGATGATGAGAAGGACTTCTTTATGGCCAAAGGGGAAAAACTACTCTCCTACCATGCAAAGCCAGAGAGCTTTGTGGTCTTCTTTCCAGGGGAGCCCCATGCCCCCAACCTGGTCGATGAGACATCCAGCCAGGTGGTCAAGGTAGTGTTCAAGATTCTGATGTAACCTAGCAAAGGGACTGTGAATAAAGGTTTGTTTGGACAAAAGCACGGCTAAGACCGTGCTTTTTTGTAGGCAAATCCTCTCTTTTCAGTTTTCAATATTCTACTTGCAGACTATTTCCCATACTTCTGCCTTTTTTATTTACCTCTTGTACAAACCTTCTTTATTTACTACAGTTTTACAGCTATTATTCCTATATCATTACTATGCTGGAGTTACTCTTTGAATCAGTTGGGATCAAAAGTATTGTATGGCGTGGTCACTCTTATCCTTATAAGCATGACCTCCTTACCTGCGCAGGCACTGCCGGTCATACGTATTTCTGTAGAAAACACCCTTGCACATGTACAGACTCAAACTGTTGAGAAGTTTGCCCAAAGACTTTCACAAGAGCTTGCCTCACATTATGAGATTCGCTTCTACCACTCGGCCTCCCTCTATAAGGATGCTGATGTCTTCCGTGCCCTGACCCAAGGGAAAGTTGAGATAGCCATACCTGGTACTTGGCAGTTTGACCGCTATGTGCCTGAGGTCGGACTATTTCTCCTACCTTCCCTGTATGGGAGGGCGGCAGAGACAACCTATGCCCTGCTTGCAAGTGATGTAGGCAAGCAAGTGACAAAGGCCATTGAAAAGGCTATGGGGGTCACGGTATTCGGCTCTTTCATTGACTTGGGAAGTACCCAGATATTCAGCACGAGAGCCTCCATTACGGAACCTTCCGACTTTCCCGGCAAACTCATCCGAGTTGCCGGAGGAATGGGCAACTCGCTTAGGATCCAAGCATTGGGGGCAAAGCCCATCACCATTTCCTGGCCACTGCTAGACAGTGCATTGCAGCACTCACAGATCGATGGGGTCCTCACCTCCTATGAGACTATTGCAAGTGCCCGGTTATGGGAGAGCTCCCTTTCCCATGTCTATGAGGACAACCAATACTTTGCCCAATATGTCCCCATCGCATCAGAGAGTTTCTGGAAAAGGCTGCCCCCATGGGTGCAGCAGACCATCATTGATGCATGGGAGATCGGAGTGGAGGAGGCCAGAGATGCTGCCCGATCGGCTCAGGAAGATGCAAAGAGAACTATTATTGCACAGGGACTGAAGATTACTAAACCAGATGAAACAAACATCCTTGCAACCCGAAAGATGCTTATGAAGCAGGAAGAAGCCATAGCCATGCACATGGGCATTCCACCCGAACTGTATGCTTTGTTTTCCATCTTTTTCACTCTCTATGAGGGGACCCTATGAAACAAGGTCCCTTCATCAGGAAATCGCTGAAATATATAGGCCTACCGCTGGTGCTAAGCATCCTCTTGGTAGTGGTGCTCTCTGTCGTACTGAACAATCAACGGACGCTGGAATTGAGCAACCTGGAAACACGATCACAACTGCAGGCAACGCTTTTCGCTGAGAAAATATCAGGAAAGCTCAATGCCTTGGAAATCCTTCTCGATTCACTTGCGCAACAGACCAGACTGATGGACCTCTCCACGAGGGCAGGAGAGGAGCTTTTAGAGCGAACAGTACGACAAAACCAGCTTATTTTCAGTGAAATTGAAGGGGTCTGTATTCTGAATCTCCAAGGAAAGAAACAATTCTCCTCCTTCTATCATGAATCGACCGCTCTCGATACAATGCGTATGAACCTGACAAAACTCCATAGCGAACAGCAGTTCTCCTTTAGTTCCCTGCCCTTTACAGACCAAGGTGTGCAGTATCTCTCCCTGAGCCGGTCCATTGAAGATTCCTCTGGTACAATCGCACGAATAGTAGCCCTCATCGTTCGCACCGATCTTTTTCATGAACAACTCAACCTGACATCCATCCCTGGTATTGAACAGCTGGTAGTAAGCGATGCACAGCACTCCATCGTTGCACTCTGGACCCAAGAATCTAGGGTAGGCGCTGAGGATATATCACCTGGATATCTCAATGAAGTGAATGGGGCTGAAAGGACTACCCTCCAGGCTGGAATCCGCTCATACTCACAGGGGGAGAAACTTTATACAATAACATCTCTTGCAGGATTCCCCTATACCCTTACCCTCAGGGTAGACATCCAAAACTCTATGGCTTCGTATGATAAGGCCCTGGTCATCAGCTTCTCTTTTTTACTGGTGATGGTGCTCATCTCGATGGCATACATCACCCGCCTAGGTTTTGAAGTGATAAAAAAAGAGGCACAGCAAGAGGAAATCCTAGACAGTCTTGCCCAAAAAGTGCAGGAGAGGACTATCGCACTCAAGCGCCTAAGTGAACAAGATGCACTCACCGGCCTTCCCAACCGAAGGAGGATCAACAAACTCCTGACCGAGGAGATCAGGCTCTGCAAAGAGGGCAATAGTGTCTTCTCCCTCCTGATCCTCGATATCGACCGGTTCAAACTGGTCAATGATACCTACGGGCACCAAACAGGCGATGAGGTTATTCTCGCTATTGTGGAATTGCTGAGGCCACTCCTTGCAGACATTGGGACCCTTGCCCGATGGGGAGGTGATGAACTGATGACCTTACTTCCAGGGCATACCCTCTGCCAAGCTGTCGATGTTGCACAAGCGATGCGCACACAGATAGAGCAGGCGAGGTTCCCCCAGAACCTGCACATAACCCTGAGCATCGGTGTAACCCAGTCCGGCAGCGATGATACTGATATCACTCTCATCAGGAGGGCTGATATGGCCTTGTACATGGCAAAGGATGCCGGACGCAACCAAGTCCATACCATTTCATAAGGTCAATCTGGCTATTCTGCCCCTCACCCTTCTGAAACGATGGGGAACCTCTTCATTTTGACCTACCATTTCCGATTTTAGTTGACCTTACCGCTACGTGAGGGTGTATCACTATACATAGGAGGCAGAGCATGGACCACCCCATCGGAGACCTTGCCCGATATGCAGGTATATCAAAGAGGACGTTGCGCTACTATGATGAGAGAGGGTTGCTCAAGCCAAGAGGCACCACCAGGGCAGGATATCGTCGGTACGGACAGGATGAGGTGAACCGTCTGCAGCAGATTTTGTTCTACCGTGAACTGGGCTTTAGCCTGGAGGCCATTAGGGTCATCCTTGATGATCCCCGCTTTGACCGTATACAGGCGTTGGAAGAGCATATGCAAGGTCTGCTGATCAAGCAACGAGAGATTGAGACGCTTATTCAGACAGTGAAGCAGAGCCTGCAAGAGGCTCGAGGAGAAAAGAGCATGAATGATGAGGAAAAGTTTGAGGGGTTCAAGAAAGAGCTCATCGAGAAGAACGAACAAGCCTACGGAAAAGAAGCTCGAAACATCTATGGGGATGAAAAAGTTGATGGTTCACAAGCGAAGCTGATGCGCATGAGTGAAGAGAGCTTTGCAGAGTTTGACCTGCTTGATAAGAACATCCTGGAAAAGCTTGAGGAGGCTGAAAAGACCAAGGATCCAGGCTCCGACCTTGCCCAGCAGGTTGCAAAGATGCATAAGCAGTGGCTGCTCTACACCTGGCCGAACTATACCAAGGAGGCCCATGCAAAACTCGCCCAGATGTATGTGGACGACCCCAGGTTCGGTGAGCACTACCAAGGCAGGGCAGAATTCCTCCGGGATGCAATCCTTATCCTTACAGGAAAGACGGTCAAAGAGAGCTCCAAAGGGAGTTAACGAGACAATCCCTTAGCTACCATCTTCTCTCAGTGTTCAGCTGTTCTTTTGTATCTGGATATTCTCCTCAACCCTGAAGAGAATGATCCTCCTGATAAGGGCCAAGGGAAGACTCCTATCAAGGGGAAACTGTATAGCTCCCTTGGATGTTTTGTAGGAAAGCAACTCTTCAGCAAAATGAGATACGCCACTAGGGGTCGGATACACCCCGGTATGTGCTTTGGCACCAGCGATATAGATAAGGTCCCCCTCATACAGGAAGGTGGGCATCGCGTACTTGATAGTCTCCCTGACAAGGGGGACTGTCTCATGGATGAGGGAGCGCAGAGCCGTAAGGCGGCTCTGCTGCTCATCTGAAAACTGTGCGATATACGCATCGACTCGCCTGTCTTTTTCTCCCATGCTGACCTCTACGTCGTCAGCGAATCGATGGCAGCGAGCTCCTCTTTGGTAAAAGGAGTATCGCCCTTGATGGCCTTGAGGTTCTCCTCCAGCTGGGCAACAGAACTGGCCCCTATCAAAACAGAAGTCACCCGCTCGTCCTTAAGCAACCAGGCGATGGCCATCTCAGAGAGTGTCTGCTCTCGCTTCATGGCTATTGCATTGAGCTTGTTGAGCTTGGTAACCACTTCAGCAGTAATATTCTTTGCCTTGAGAAACACGTTTTCACTTGCCCGAGAACCAGAGGGAACTTTTCCATCAAGATAGCGTGAGGTCAGCAACCCTTGGGCCAAGGGAGAAAAGCAGATGGTCCCTACCTTGCCATCAAGGGCATCAAGGAGGTTGTCCTCTTCCGTCCACCGGTCGAGAATGGAGTAGCGTACCTGGTTGAGGATACAAGGGCATCCCATCCCGTCAAGCAAAGCCTTGGCCTTCAGGGCATCCTTTGCATGGTAGTTGCTTATCGCCACATACAGGGCCTTGCCCTGGGCAACCAGGGTAGCCAAGGCACCCATCGTCTCCTCCAAGGGGGTGTTGGGGTCAGGGCGGTGGTGGTAGAAGATGTCCACATACTCAAGGCCCATGCGCTTGAGGCTCTGGTCGCAACTTGCGATCAGGTACTTGCGCGAGCCAAAGTCCCCATAGGGCCCTGGCCACATATCGTAGCCTGCCTTTGTGGAAATGAGCATCTCATCACGATGGGAGCCAAACTGCTCCTTCAGTATCTTGCCAAACCTAGTCTCGGCACTTCCGGGTTCTGGTCCATAGTTATTGGCAAGGTCAAAATGCGTGATACCCCTGTCAAAGGCATTGCACAGGATATCTGTAGCTACGCTGTGATCGGCATCTGTTCCGAAGTTATGCCAGAGTCCTAGGGAGAGCTCAGGCAGCTTCAAGCCGCTCGATCCTGCATAACGGTACTTCATCTCTTCATAACGGTTTGTATTTGGTGTGTAACTCATACTATGACTATACACTACCTAGGAGG
>CAZGOK010000151.1:0-5410 GCA_964527665.1 uncultured Sphaerochaeta sp. | reverse complement strand
ACTCTGAGATGCTTCCTGCACACTACTATCCCGCATTCAAGAAGTTCCCCAACTTCGTTGGCAACTATGGCAATGCATGGTGGAAGCAGAAGACGGAGTTTGCCTCCTTCAATGGCCCCATCCTGATGACCACCAACTGTATTGTCGCTCCTGCTGAGTCCTACAAGGACCGTATTTTCACCACTGGTGCAACAGGCTTTCCTGGTGTGAAGCACATCGAAGGTGGCATTGGCGACCAGAAGGATTTCTCAGAGATCATCGCCCTTGCCAAGAAGAGTCCTGCCCCGACCGAACTGGAGACAGGTGAGATCATCGGCGGCTTTGCCCACAACCAGGTCTTTGCCCTTGCCGACAAGGTTGTCGATGCGGTGAAGAGCGGAGCTATCAAGCGCTTTATTGTCATGGCTGGTTGTGACGGAAGGTCAAAGTCCAGAGACTACTACACTGAGTTTGCCCAGGCTCTGCCCCAAGATACCATCATCCTTACCGCAGGGTGCGCAAAGTACAAGTACAACAAGCTCAATCTCGGTGACATCGGTGGCATTCCCCGCGTCCTGGATGCCGGTCAGTGCAATGACTCCTACTCCCTGGCCCTGATCGCCTTGAAGCTGAAGGAAGTCTTTGAGCTGGATGACATCAACGAGCTGCCCATCTCGTACAACATCGCATGGTACGAACAGAAGGCTGTCATCGTCCTGTTGGCCTTGCTCTATCTTGGTGTGAAGAACATCCACCTCGGTCCGACCCTTCCTGCATTCCTTTCACCCAACGTGGTGAACGTGCTGGTTGAGAACTTCGGCATTGCCGGAATCTCCACCGTTGAGGAAGACATGAAGATATTGGTTGGCTAATAGGGCTGACACTGGTTTTCAATTCCCTGTACTTATCAAAGGGAGCTCCCCACTTACGGGGGGCTCCCTTTGTCAGGTAATATGCTTGCCCGTAGTATCAACCAACTCTTCTAAAGCAGAGATATTTCTAGTCTTTATGAGAAGTTAGCGTATGATAAACTTCATACAAGGTACTGCTGAGAGCTGCTAGTATAATCGCTATGTGAGATAAGAAGGTCTTTGCATCAAAGGTCATTGCTACCCTAAATACTATTGTTGTCATAAGTGAAATTATTAGAAAATATACAAATATATATAATGTAATAAATTAAAATATAATATAAAAATAACTTCAAAAATATATACTTTTTATTTTTTCTATTGACATAAGTCAATCCAGGGTATACTATTCACTCATGCTCAAGAAAAGAGCACTAAGACTTGCACAGAAGCTAATATGCTTCTACAAAGGAAAACACCATGAAAAAAACAATCTCAATCCTCTTGGTTCTGGTACTTGCAGGGGCTAGCCTCTTTGCAATGGTTGCCGCTGCTCCTGAACAGGGAGAACAGACTGACCCGGTCGCTATCCAGCTTGAAACCAGGGTCAAGCAGGTTTCAGCCTTTGGCCTTTCCAAGGTCGCTCTTGAAGCTAGTGATTTCCTTTCAGTAAAGAAATTCACGAGTGCCATCAAGCCAGAAATCAAACAGAACATTGAGATGCTTGACCTGGACAAGTTCGTGGATGTGGGATTCCTCTCCGGTATCAACAACACCCGTGGCAAAATCGCCCTGTATGTAACTGTTTCCGACCTTGTCTCACGCAATGATAACAACAGAGTAAGCCTGGATGTACGCCCAGACCAGAAGCATATCCCTGCAGCTGCAAACAATGCCTTTGGAGTACTTGATAATGTGGTGATCAAGGTCAAGGAATTAGTTGATGGCAGTGCTGCACTCGCCCCTGCCGGCCTTTATACCGGTACCATAACCATATCGCTGACAACTGTACAATAATACCTACATACACTATATGAGCTGAGGCCTCCCAAGCGGAGGCCTTCTCTTTTTTGTCTGGGGGAGTCTGGTTTTTTGTTTCGTATGCCAACTGGTCTGGATGGGGTATGCCTAGGACTGAAACCATGTCAGCTTAGAAGGGCAGGGACAAGTCAGTCTCCTAACATCTATTACGATGTCATAAGTGAGTTTTAGTAGAATATAATAAAACTATAACATTAAACAAATTAAATATTTCGTTAAATTATTTAAAAACAATCAATTGGATAAACATGAAAGTATTGACATAAGTTAAAAAGTCGCTTATGATAAATATGCGCCCAGGAAATGGGCACCTACCTTGCACCGAAGCCTTTAGGCTTCCTACCGGAGATCCTATGAAAAAGACACCTGCCATCCTTCTGATAGCCCTGCTTCTTGGAACTGGTCTTTTTGCAGCTGCTACTGAAAAAGGCACGGCTAAAATACATGTATCCTCTCTTGTTGCGGAATTCTCCCTGTTTGGGGTATCCTCGACCCGTCTCCTTCCAGTTGCCTACACCTCCATTGCCAACTTCTCAGATGCGGTAAGTGCCAGCATTGATTCCACTGTTGTCATGACTGATTTGGGCAGTGATACTCCTGTAGGATATGTTGCAGCGCTCAACAATACGAAGAAGCCCCTGAACATCTATTTGGCTGCCTCACCTTTGACCAATGGTACGGACAGCGTGTTGATTCATGTGACTCCTACCCACTTCAACATACCCAAGGCAGCAGAGAGCAAGTTTGGTATTCTTGAGAGTTCTACTATCTATCTACGGGAAAAGACACCAGGGGCGGCACTGAGAGCCCCTGCAGGCGAGTATACCTCTACCATTAGGATCACCGTGACCTTCGGTGGTTGATGTTCGTACATCTATATCTATACACAGAAAAACCTCCCTCAGGAGGTTTTTTTGTGTATGAGACAAATTTCTCTTTTCTTTTTTTTCCCAGTTACCATTACTAGTTTCAGCGTTTTGTATCTAATGCTGACATACGTTAAAAAATTAATCAATGACCCAAATCTTTGCAAAATAACAGTATGAGAAATAATATTCATGCCAGGGAACATTCTCTTTCTATCGCAACCATGGAATGTTGACATAGGTGTTGAGAAGCCGTACATTATTAGTAGTGGCAAAAGGAAAATTAAAAATGCAGGTGATACAGGCATTATCATGAGAATAGGGAAAACAATAGTAACTATAAAACTTCTACTTGTTTTCATGCTGGCTATTTTAGGCGGTACCCTTTTTGCTGAGCCGGTTGCGTCGACCGGTGAGAATAAGTTTGCAGTCCGGGCTGAAATATTTCCCTTTACCTCCTTTGGCCTCTCTTTCACCCCCATTGAACCCTTCAGTTTTTCTTCCAAGGCCCTTTTTGAACGAGCAGTATCCAAATCCCTTGAGGTATGGGTCGACCCGGCAAACCTTACCAACGAGGTGCCTGTCGGATTTCTTTCGGGCATAAACAATACCACTGCAATAGTTGAGCTTACCCTCAATGCAACCGTGCTGGTAAGTTCCAACAATTCATATCTTGCTATCAGGGTCAAACCCAACCGTACCATCATTCCTGCAGCAAGGATGACCGAGTTTGGCCTTCTTGAAAATGCTGTCATAACCATCCAGGAGCGGGAGCTTGGTGCATCCAAGAGGATCCCTGCAGGGACCTATTCAGCAACAATCACCATTTCCATAAAATCCGGTGGATAAGGAACGTGATCATGGGATGTGGGTCATAGATGCTCCCTTCCATCACACCTGTTCACCTCATATTGATTCACACGTTGTTCAGCACATAGGGCGATGATCTGGATAAGAACGTATGCTTTGTGTACCAGGATGTACAATGCCCGTCCTATCTGCTTGTTTTTATACCTTCAGTGATGTTTCTTGTAAAACTCCTACGTATTGCAGAATACTGCTTGTGATATTTCTTGACTTATTTGCCTAAACTGACATGTGTACCACCTGCTATAAACAAACAAAACCATACAATATAGTACTATAATATATTCATATTCTAAAGGGATCCATAGTGTACCGTTTTCTTCTTCGGAGACTGACATAGGTAAGGTGAGGCCTGGTCCTGCTATGTTTCTTTGGACCAGTGAAACAACACATGCTCTCTCGTAGCAACCATCTTGTACCTATTGAGCTGCATCTGGTTTCTTCTTTCCTTGGGGTTGCTTCCAGGGTAAGCATAGCGAAATAGAGCATCCACGTGCAGTTTTTAGCTTTTTACATCCCCCTCTTGGTCAGAGTCTACCAATGATCGGGAAGGGGAGACCCCAATGGGTGTACTGAGATGTACAATGCAGGGCGTATCTGCTCATAAATATGCTATTGGTGATGTATCTTGGAAATCCTTTCTTTCTGTGCAGGTTTGATAGGCCTCCTCTGACGTGAAGAAAGAGGACACTGACATAGGTAGCACCTTTTCAGTGGAATTAATTCAATACACTATAACTAGTAAATTTCCCCATAGGCTGCGGGTATGCACAGGATTCTCCTCTTCCCTAGTGAAACTGACATAGGTGAGGGGAAGCCTTGCCCATCTGCTTTGTGTACCCGGAGAGAAAGAGACGGGGCTGCCTCATAGGAGTATGAAGCAGCCCCTCATAATAAACTCTGTTTCTCAGTAGTTCTGGCCTTTAGACGGTAACCTCCCTACCTGTCCTGTTTGCCATATCATTCATGTCTATGCTCTCCTAGAAGTACCAACGAAGGGCCATCCAGGCAAGGCTATTATCCTTATAGGAACCGAAGGTACCCTCACTGTCCCCTGTGAAGAGATCGAGTCCGCCTTCCAGGACAACACCATCCTCAAGAGTCCAGGCAAGCGAACCCCTGATGAGGGCATTGAGCGGGTCAGCCTCGACATAGGTGAACAGCTTGGCGGCAAGCCGGTCTGAGAAGAAGCTCTTCTGGACCCTGAAGGTGAAGGTATGGCTGAACTCCTTGAGGAATTTGCCCTGTTCCATCAGCTTGTCATGGTGGTCATGCACAAAGCCGAAGATATATTGGGTAGACATCTGGGACCCCCACATGCTCCAGTCGAGCCCTACAAGGCTCTGCAGCTGGTGGTGCTTCTCCACAGTGGCTGAAGGTACGGGGCTCGTTGTTATCGACGCAAACGGTTTGTCGATATATGCTGCCGCTTCCAACCTCAATACGGTAGAACCCAAGGTGGTGCTCAACGATCCTCCACCCATGATGTAGCGACCATACTCCTGATCTATGGTAGGTGTGGGAGGAGTTATCTTGCTGATATATGGTTCATCGGTAAATGCATACCCACCCATCAAAGCCCAGTTGGCTTTTGAACCGAAGTGACTGACCTTACCAAAGATTTCACTGTTTTTCAGTTCAGCATCGGGCATGGTCGGAGCATTGATCGTGGCATTGGAAAATGGTGGTTCCATCTTCTTTGCCCACATCGAACCTGTCTCCGGCATGCTGGTAGGGATGAACTTGGCTACCCATATTCCCTCAAAGGTAAAGGCATCCTTGTAGTAGTCCACCTTTATGGCAGGT
>CAZGOK010000150.1:0-5418 GCA_964527665.1 uncultured Sphaerochaeta sp. | reverse complement strand
ATGACCTCTCCGCTTCGATCGGGCGGCTAGGAGAGAGCATGCACCCTGAGGTGCTGGCGCTCGGAGAGCAGATCATTGCACATGCAAGGAGAGCAGGAATACCCGTAGGGGTATCAATAGGACCCGATGAAAAGGCTATCAAGACCTGGATGAAAATGGATTTGAACTTCATTAGTGTAGGTGATGACATCTCATTCTTACAGCAAGGGGTGCAAAGAACTCTCGCAATGGTTGCAACTGGCAAACAAGAGTAATTCCAGCCCTGTAGTGGAAATTTCTTCTTTTTTGTAGTAATCTGCAAAGAGACAAGATTACGTAAGGAGCCGCTGGTGAACATTGCTGATTTTTCCCTATCACGAACAAATTTGAGTCAGCAAGTTGCAGACCACCTTGAGGAGGTGATACTTTCCTCTACCACCACGAGGATTTCTGAGAAACTCCCTTCTGAGATGAAGCTGGCCAAGCAATACAATGTAAGCAGACCTATTATCAGGGAAGCCATGAAACTACTTCAGGAAAGAGGCCTCATCACCCTGAAAAATGGTTCAGGGGCGTATATTACACGACCAGAAACCGATACAGTCATGAATGCAGTAAGCCGCATCATACAGGTGGACAATATCAGTGCTGAAGAGCTTACCCAGATGCGAGGGATTCTTGAGCTCTCCTCCATCGACCTGGCAGTACAAAAAATAACCGATGAACAATTGCAAGAGATGAAGGATATAATAACCACCTTCTCCGATACCACACTACCGCTGAAAAAGCGTGTTACGCTGGATGAGTCATTCCATATAGCGATCGCACAGGCAAGCGGAAACAACCTGATGGTCATGTTCATCACAGTCCTCACCTCCCTGTTGCGCAACTATATGGGCAAGGGTGTTCTTGTAGACGGAGGAATTGAAGATGGCATCAAGCGTCATCAGGAGATTTTCTCTGCCTTGGAGAAACGTGACCCCACGGCAGCGCACCAAGCTATGGTTGATCATTTGCGGGTGTCCAGTGAGAATGTGAAAGAGTTTGATAAGAAAGGGGTGAAGATTACGAAGAAGAAATGAGTATGGGCCTTGGTAAAGCCAATCATATCCCCAACGCTGCCCTTACGTAATCCTTACGTACATCTTTGCCTCAACTCAATCCCTTGGGGTATCTTCCCTCCTGTGGAAACAGATACAATCATGGTGTAGACTCCAAGCATGAAGAATATCTATTTTGGATCATGTTCATGGAAATACCCTTCCTGGGAAGGGCTTGTCTACTCCAGCAGAAGCCCTGAAAACTATCTCGCAGAGTATGCCCAAAAATACAACAGTGTTGAGATAGACCAGTGGTTTTGGGCATTGGGCAAGAAAAGCTACGCCCTACCCAACCGAAACCTGGTTGCAGAGTATAATGATGCAACACCCTCAGATTTCAAATTCACCATCAAATGCCCCAACACCATAACCTCCTTCTTCGCCTATCGGGGAGGAACAGAACCTAACCGATGGTTCCTACACCCAGATGTAGTACACCAGTTCCTTGACCGTATAGAACCCTTGTTTCCTAAACTTGGCCTGCTTATGTTCCAGTTCGAGTACCTCAACAAGGACAAGATGGACTCCCAAAAACAGTTCCTCGATCGGTTGGACACCTTCTTTTCCGCCCTTCCCAAAGGCCTTCCCTATGCAGTCGAGATTCGCAATCCCCGATGGCTTGACCACTGCTGGTTCTCTTTTCTCAAGGACCAACAGGTAGCGCCAGTATTGCTGCAGGGATACTGGATGGATGATGTCACCTCAATCCTACAACGCTATGGGGAGAGCTTGGGAGAGGTGGCCTGCATCCGTTTGCATGGTGATGACCGCCAGGGGATTGAGAAGGCGACAGGCGATGAGTGGAGCAGGATTGTGACACCTAGGGATGAGGAACTCACCCACATTGCTCCCCTCATCGCAAAGATAGCAAAAGAAGGGTCAACGCTCTATATCAACATCAATAACCACTATGAAGGATCATCGCCGGTGACCATCAGCAAGCTGGAAAAGCTGTTGGAAAAAGAGGGTTGACCAAAACCCCATTGTAGAGCCCCTACTCCAACAAACTTCTTCCAACCTGCCCTGAATTGCTATTCTTCCCAAACAACACCCTTATAGCCTAGCAACTTACTATACTTTATGCCTATAGTAGAAGTGAGACAGGGTACCCTTGGTAGTTGCATTACCCACACACCTACTGCCTACCCTTCTCAAAGAGAGAGGAGACTATGAAACAAACCAATACTTTGGAAATACTTGAATGTACCGATCCGGTCTGCACCTGGTGCTGGGCAAGCGAGCCCGTACTCCGGGCCCTTAAGGCACGATATGCTGACCAGCTTGAGATATCCTTTATCGCAGGAGGCCTGGTCAAGGACATCAGGGACTTTGAAGATGGCGACAATGAAATAGGTGGCGACCCTGCAGCAGCAAACAAACAGATAGGGGAGCATTGGCTTGAGGCATCACACCTGCATGGGATGCCGGTAACAACGCGCCCCCTGGAGCTGTTCTCAGCAGAGCATCCATCCTCCTATCCACAAAACATTGCCTATAAGGCAGCTCAGTTTGAGGACCAGGAATTGGCGGACAGGTTTTTACGACGCCTGCGAGAAGCAACTGCTGTTGAAGCAAAACAGACAAACAGGGAGGAGGTATTGCTGGCATTGGCAAAGAAAATCGGCCTGAAAACCGAAAAGTTCCTTACCCACTACACTGACGGAACAGCACAAGCCGCCTTTGAGATGGACATGGCAACGACAAAGGCCTACAAGGTGCAGCTGCTTCCCACCTTTATTGTGCGCTATAAGGGAAACGAGGTGGTCCTGGAAAATCATCAGCGTGTTGAAGATTTTGAACAGGCAATACAGAAGCTTACCAACGGCGACCTAACAGCAAAGGTCCCCTCAGCCTCTCCTGACACCATTCTGCAGTTCATCAAGAGTTATGGACGGGTCGTTCCCCTTGAAGTCATGATGGCCTTTGAGCTGGACAAGGACGAAACGATGAAACATCTGCATGCTTTGGAACAGGACAACCTGGTCACCCTCCAACAAGCTGGTAACGGCATCTATGTTGATGCCCTGCTGTAGAGTCCCATCATCAGGAGAGCCGATAACGCTCCCATTGTAGTGACAACGCCCCTCGGCACTAGTGCTGGGGGGCGTTGTACTCTTATTATGTAGTATTCTTTTTTTCTTGTAAGAGCCTAGCTTGCCCTTACCCTACCTGTTCAGCTTCCGCTCTCACTTCAACAATGGGCTCCAAGGTAACCTCGGTTTTCATGGAGTTGGAGATCAGGCAGTACTTCTCAGCCTTCTCCAGGAGCAACAGGGCTCGTCCTTTCTTGCTTTCATCGGTGATGATTACCTTTGGCCTGATGACTATCTTGGTCATCACCATGCCCTTATCTACCTTTTCAAGGGTCCCTACAGCCTCTGAGCTATACGAGACAAACTCAAGACGGGACTTTTCTGCAATGGAGAGGAAGGTTGTCATCAGGCAGATCTCCGCCGATGCAACATAGAGGTGTTCTGGGGACCAGATACCTTCGTGCCCACCAGGGAATTGGGGCGGGGATGCAATCTCAAACGGGGAGAGGCCTTCAGCGGAGAGCACTCCCTTTCTCTGTTCGCTGTATGTGACGTTGGTTGTATAGGTATGGGTATCTGACATGCATAGCTCCTTTTAGCTCATTTGTTTATAGCCCACTTGTTTAGTGTGGTATGCCAAAGATACAGAATAAAGGAGCCACCGGCTAGAGTGGAAAAATGTTACCAGATCGGTTCCAATGCATCACCAAACGCACAATACCGTTCAAACATGGTAGCGAAGTACTCCCTGTCTGCCCTATCCGGAGTGTAGGAGACACCCTGCTTTGCAGCCATGAATCGCTGGGCATCCTCCAAGGCTGCAAACTGCCCTGAGGCAACAGAGCCATACATGGCAGCACCCAAGGAGCAGGTCTCCTGTTCGCTAAGGGCAAGCACAGGCAGGTCCAGGATGGAGGAGAGCCGTTGCAAAAGCACCGGTGATTTTCTCGCAATGCCACCGGTGGCTATCATAACCTCAAAAGGCAGCCCTTCGCTCTTCATGCCAGAAAGTATCTTCCTGATGCCAAACAGGATGCAATCGACAAGGCCACCATAGATGGATGTGGCATCTGTAGAGAGGTCCAACCCAAGCAATGCGCCCCGGACAAGGTCAGTGGCTTGTGGGTAGCGCCGGCCATTGAGCCATTCCAATGCAGTTACCCGGCTGTGATTCTTTTTTGCCGCTAGCATCTCATCGAGCTTGGGTAAGATCAGGGAAGGGTTTTCAGAAAAGGGAGCGAGGCAATTGCAGCAGGGAGGCAAGCTTCGGATCCAAAAGCCCCACTGCAGTCGAGCTGGAACTGGGTTTCTGGGTGTATTGCTCATACACCTCAGCAGCATACGCATCAAATGCAAGGAAAAACTCTTGTGACGGCAAACCACCAAACTTACTATTGTACAGCGCCTTATGAGCGGAGGCACACTGATTTCGATAGTGCATACCCTGTTTTCCTGTCAGCAGCAGGGGAATCCAATCAGACAGCTCGATCCAATCCTTTGCACCGATCGTACTTTTGGACTTCTCCGTCCTGCATACGCAACCTTGCCCAGAGCCATTCTGATGAGTATGCACCTTGCAACTGTGCATAATCCACCATCCCCTGCCTGCACATGGAGCTGAACCGTTGAGCCTCAACGGTTGCCGTATGGTCCTTCCACAGGTAGAACATAGCATCGGGATCGTCAGAAAACTCTTCAGAGAGTGCAAGGGGCTCACCGCTGCTGGTGACTGGAGACACGGTAGACCCTGTAGCCGCGACACCCACAGAACCTATGCTGTCACGTTGCTCCTGAAGGGAGTGTACCAAAGCTACCTTGTAATCTGATGGATGGTGGCGACACTGTGCTAGTGATGCATCTCACTATGCGCCCTCTTTCCACCGAGGATATGCAGATGAAAAGCTCCCCAGACTTGCCCCGCTCGCATAGGAAAAGAGGGCACTTCGTACTGAATCAGTACCAAAATCGATTCCAATTCCAAGGTTTTTCGTCATTGTACACTCCAATTCTCAGGGTTGTTGGCAAGGCCCCTATCGTTTCAATGCAAGAGAGGCCTCTTTTCTTAGCATATTTCACGAAAAGCTCTTCGTCCAGAGGCTTTAGAAACCACTATGCACTGCATTGGGCATCTTTCTCTTTTCCTTCACTTTCGCTATGCTAGGGGATAAACGAGGTACCCCATGATACTAGACCAGATTTCCCAGATGAAAAATTATGTCTCCACACTCCCCGCCCTCCAGCATGTCATCGACATCCTGGAAAGCGGCAAGCTTGAGACCTTGGCATTAGGCAGCTACACTACCGAA
>CAZGOK010000149.1:0-5424 GCA_964527665.1 uncultured Sphaerochaeta sp. | reverse complement strand
TCGACCAGAGGGGGGGGTCGGTCTCCATCTCTGAGGGGTCTGGTCCTGATAAAGGGGGGGAGGGGGAGAATGGCTAAAATGAGAGGGGGGGGGGATGGAAAGAACCAGTGGTGGAGTCGCCATCCCTACAAATATAAGTACCAGTACATCTGGGTTGATCTGGTAGTCATCAGAAGAACCCAAATCATGCCGGACCCCCTTCCTGGTGGGGACTATGTAACACATTTCAACGCAAGCACCACTGAAGGGCTTCTCTTGCCCTTCGAGCTTTTGGGCCAAAACGGAGGGCCCGTCCATGACTACCTGTTCACCGTGGAGAGTGTGGTTGCCAACCCCTTTCCGTTCGAATACCTGAGCAATAGGAATTCAGCGCAAGACTCCCTGAAGATAGGGGAGCTGAGCTATTACTCAATTTTAGACTCAGCAAGCCTTAGGCTGGCTTCTGATGCTGCCGGCTCCGCGGTAGACTTCAAGCTGTACTCAGGTAGTGTAATCCCGATCCCCTATCAGGTCGTGTTTACTCCTATAACACCCGCAGGGAGCCCTGTGCACATTACCTCCCCGTATACAGCCTTTGATTCCATCAGCACCACCACCATTTCCCCTATCGACCAACAGCAAACAACAGCAAATGTCATAGAGGGTGACTTGCGTATCTTCGTCGATCCCAATACCAACCCCATAGCAGGAACCTATTCATCGACCATCTATTGTATTCTTACCCAACAATAGAGGGATAAAACCCTTGCATTACAGTGGATGGATGCTATAGTGAGTATGTGAGTGAGTACTCACTTACCAAATAGGGAAGAGCATGCATGGCTGAGAATCAATCAAAATTCACTAAAAAGACCTTTGACCATCTGCCAGAGGAGAAGCAACAGCTTATCCTGACCACTGCAACAGAGGAGTTTGCCCAGAAAGGCTACGAAAGGGCAAACACCAATGTGATAGCTGAGAAGGCGGGTATCAGTGTCGGATCGCTCTACAAGTACTTCACCTCCAAGGAAGATCTCTTCCTCATGACCGTGCATGAGGGGGCTGCTTTCCTTGCCAAGACACTAGAACCCATCCTAGGTAGTGAGCAGAGCATCATCGAGAAGTTTTCTGCCATTATCAGTATTATCCAGACCACATGTCGGGAAGAGCAGAGCCTCATCAAGCTCTACAGTGAGATGACCTCGGTGGGAAATGCCGACTTGGTGCAACGTCTCTCCCTTGAGATAGAGGGCATCTCTTCGGTTGCCTATGCAAAGCTTCTGCAAGAGGGACAAGAGAGGGGAGAAGTCCGAAAGGACATCGAGCCTCGCCTCGGCGCCTTCTTTGTGGATAACCTGTTCATGTCCCTGCAGTTCTCCTATGTGAATGGGTACTATATGCAACGCTTCAAGACCTATGCAGGGCAGGACAGCCTAGAGCAGGATGAAAAGGTTGCTCAAGAGATGATAGGCTTCATCCGATCTGCATTGTTCGTGTAACAGGAGGTTTTCATGAGTTCACCAACCTATCTTCTCTCCTATGATGTGGGTACCACAGGGGTGAAGACCTGTCTGTTTTCCGTTGGGGATACTTTGGTCCTGGTTGCCTCTGCCTTATGTGGCTACCCCCTCTACATATCAGATGGTGGTGTTGCTGAACAGGACCCCTTGGATTGGCTTTCTGCCATGGAGAAGAGCACTAGGGAGGTTCTTACCTCATCATCTGTTGATCCTGCCTCTATTGCAGGCATCTCCTTCTGCTCCCAGATGCAAGGCCTGGTTCTGGTAGACGAACAGGGCACTGCCTTGCGCAATGCCTTTAGTTATCTCGACCAACGTGCCTCAGAGGAATTGAAGAAGGGGCTTGCCCATGGCCTGCAGATAGCAGGTGCCAATGTATTCAAGCTGATGCGTTCCCTCTCTATCACAGGAGCAGTGGCTACGAGCGTGAAGGACCCTGTCTGGAAGTACCACTGGGTACGAAATCATGAGAGTGAAGTTTTTTCTCGTATCCATAAGTGGCTTGACGTCAAGGAGTACCTGATAGCTCAGATGACCGGCGTCTTTGTCATGACTGAGGACTCTGCCTTCGCCACCCTGCTGATGGATGTGAAGAGGCGCCAATGGAGCCCTTCGGTCTGCAAGATGCTGAAGGTCAACATGAACCATCTTCCTACGATTGTGCATTCTACCGACCAGGTAGGGACGGTCACCAAAAAGGCTGCCGAGCGCTTGGGCCTGGTCAGAGGGACTCCGGTCTTTGGCGGTGGAGGGGATGCTGCGGTCATCGGGTTGGGCGCCGGCTCGACAAAGGGTGGGGATTGCCACATCTATATGGGCACCTCGGGGTGGGTCTCCACGGTAGTACCCAAGAGCATGGTCGATGCCGCATCAAAGACTGCGGCCATCGTCAGTGTAATACCTGGAATGTTCACCTACTTCTCGGAGCTGGAGACAGCTGGGAAATGCCTGGAGTGGGTGCGCGACCACCTTGCTCTCGATGAGATCAACATCTATCTGGACAAGACGATGGTAACCGAATCCCCTGAGGCTATCATCAGGAACCTCTACGACTACCTGGATGCTGCCATCAGCACCATAGGGCCCGGCAGCAACGGGGTTGTCTTCACCCCTTGGCTCCATGGAAACCGCTGTCCTTTCGAAGATTGCAAGGCCAGGGGGATGTTCTTCAACATCGGACTAGATACCGGCAAGACTGAGATGATCAGGGCAGTCACCGAAGGTGTCTGCTTCCATCTCCGCTGGTTTTTGGACGTGCAGGAAAAGAAAGTCACGACATCCCCTGCCATCCGCTTTGTCGGAGGAGGAGCCCTTTCCCCGGTCACCTGCCAGATACTCTCTGACATATTGGGCCGTAGGATAGAGACCATAGAGAACCCTCAGAATGTCGGGGCCCTGGGGGCCGCCCTTGTGTCTGCCTTGGGTCTGGGCCTCTTTGGCTCTGCCGATGAGGCGGTCCAGGCCATTGCCACGAACAAGACCTACGAGCCGGATTTGGATGCGAAGAAGATATACGACAGAAACTATGCTGTATTCAAAGGCTTGTACAAGAGCAACCGCAAGCACTTCTCACAGCTCAACTAGCAAAGGAAAAGGAGAGAGCGATGCACGCTACAGAACAGGAAAAAATGACAGGCAAGGAGAATATTACACAGGTCACCAAGTTTGTCCTCTTCTCCATCTCAGCCGGAGTCATCCAGGTGATAGTCTTTACCCTGATGTTTGAGCTCCTATCCATGCCCTACTGGGGCAGTTATCTGACAGCCCTGATCGCCAGTGTACTCTACAATTTCACCGTCAACAGGCGCTTCACCTTCAAGAGTGCGAACAACATCCCTTTGGCTATGATTCAGCTGGGCATCTACTATGCGATCTTCACCCCCCTTTCAACGTGGTGGGGTGCTGCCCTGGTGGGCATCGGATGGCTTGAGTACATCGTCCTGGGCCTTACGATGGTCACCAACCTGGTCACTGAATTTTGCGTCAACCGATTTGTTATCTATCGGAACTCGATGAATACAAGAGCGATTAAAACTACTGAACAAACACCTTAGGAGGTTACCCATGAGTACAGGATTCGCCATTATACACTACCCTGATGCAGAGAAGGTTACAGAGCAATTGGATGCTCTGATCAAAAAGCCCATATACAGTATAGGCCGTGATGCCCTGAAGCAGTATGAAGAGCAGTATTTCGACAAGAAGTGCACCGCCTCCAAAGCCATGATAGCAGAGGCCAAGGAGGCAATCCCCGGCGGGGTGCAACATAACCTCGCTTTCAACCACCCTTTCCCGCTGGTGATCACCAAGGCCGAGGGGGCGTATCTGTATGACCTCGATGGGAACAGGTACTTTGACTTCCTGCAGGCAGGAGGGCCCACCGTCCTTGGGTCCAACCCTCCTGAGGTCCGAGAGAAGGTCATCGCCCTACTTGAGGAGTGCGGACCTTCAACAGGGCTGTTCCACGAGTATGAGTATAAGCTGGCGAAAAAAATCTGTGACAGCGTCTCCAGTGTCGATACGTTCAGGATGCTCAATTCAGGATCAGAGGCATGCATGGCCGCTGTCCGTGTGGCGCGCTTGGCAACCAAGAAGAAGAATATCATCAAGATGGGAGGTGCCTACCATGGCTGGAGCGACCAGCTCGCCTATGGCATCAGGGTGCCCGGTTCAAGGGGGACCCAGGCACACGGGGTACCCGGCTACCTGTTCCGGCACACTCAGGAGTTTTTTCCCAACAGCATCCCCAGTTTGAAACGGCAGCTTCAGATGAACAAGCTTCGAGGAGGAACCGCTGCAGTCTTCATCGAACCGATAGGACCTGAGAGCGGGACCCGCCCCCTTTCCAGGGATTTCAACAAGGAGGTTGCCCTTCTTTGCAAGGAGTATGGAGCCCTCCTGATCTTCGATGAGGTTGTCACCGGCTTCAGGATCGGCATGTCTGGAGCCCAGGGATATTTCGATGTCAAACCTGACCTCACGGTCTTTGGCAAGGTCATAGCCGGTGGATACCCAGGGGCAGGTGGCCTAGGTGGCAAGGATGAGTACATGCGCTACCTTGCTGCAGGGATTCAGACTGGTGACAAGATCCATAGGGCCTTGGTCGGCGGTACGATGGCTGCTACGCCGCTTAGCTGTGTTGCAGGGTACTACACCCTTGAAGCCATCGAGAAGCATAAGGCGTGTGAGAAAGCGGGCGCCATGGGAGACCGTCTCACTGCAGGGCTTCAGACCCTGATAGAGAAAAAGCATCTTCCGTTTGTCGCCTTCAACCAAGGCTCCATCTGCCATCTTGAGACCGTAGGAACCATGCACTTCTCCATCAACTGGAACAAGCCATGGACCATACCCTCTGTCATCAAGGAGACTTCTATTCGTAAGAAGGAGATGGAGTACATGGGAGCCGCCTATATGGCTGAGGGCTTGGTGACCCTAGCTGGAAGCAGGCTCTACACCAGTGCAGCCTATGATGAGGCGATGATAGATGAGGCCCTACAAGCTTTCTCAAAAGTATTTGACCAGGTCGCCGAGATCGTCTAGAGGAGTCAGCTATGGAACTGGAACAGGCTAAAGATGCGGTGATGAATGCGAGCAAACAGCTGGTAGAACTTGGTTTGGTTGCCCGGACCTGGGGCAATGTCAGCTGCAGGGTAGGCGAAGGTCATTTCCTCATCACCCCTAGTGGTAAACCGTACGAACAGCTGCAGAAAGACCAGCTGGTCTTGGTTGCCCTTGCAGACCTGAGCTACCCTAAAGGGGTGAAACCCTCTTCAGAGAAAAAGCTCCATAGGGAGGTCTACAAGCAGAAGAAGGAAGAAGGGTGTGTGATCCACACCCATCAGGAGATGGCCTCCCTTGCCGGGTTGCTGAGCAAGGACATCCCTGTCAGCAAACAGGGCAATGCCTTGCTTGGAGAGACCATCCC
>CAZGOK010000148.1:0-5495 GCA_964527665.1 uncultured Sphaerochaeta sp. | reverse complement strand
GCCCTTCTGGCAACACCGATTACCACCTTGCCCCTGAGGGACTGGCTGTCGATCTTGCCCTCTCCTGTAAGCACCAAATCAGCCGTTTTAAGGAGCTTGTCAAAGTTTACGGTGTCGAGCACTGTCTCGATACCCATCTGAAGGGTGGAACCGAAGAAGGCAGCCATGCCACCTCCCATGCCGCCGGCAGCACCGGACCCTGGAATTTCCTGCACATCAAGTTTGCAATCCCTTGTGATGACCTTGGCAAGACTTTGCAGGTTTGCATTGAGGACTTTGACCATTTCAGGGTCAGCACCCTTCTGTGGTCCAAAGATATGGGCAGCCCCTTTTGGCCCGTAGAAGGGGTTGTCGATGTCACACATAGTGGTGATTGATACTCCTTCCAAGGCCTTGTTGAGGCCCGAGCAATCGATTGAGGCAACCTTGTGGAGCGTGCCTCCGGTAGGGATGAAGGCCTTGCCCTCTGTATCCTTGAACAGGATGCCGCATGCTGCAGCGGCTCCACAGCCCCCGTCATTGGTTGCGCTTCCCCCCAGGCCGACGATGAGATCCTTGCACCCGCCCTTTGCTGCTGCAAGGATAAGCTCTCCGACGCCATACGTTGTCGTCTTGTCTGGAAACAGGTCATCCCCTACAAGGGGAAGGCCTGCACATGAGGCCATCTCAATGATGGCTGTACTGCCTTTCACCACTCCATAGAAGCTCTCCATGGGTTTGCCGAAGGGACCCTGTACAGTCAGAAATTTCTTTTCACCGCCAAGAGCCTGCAAGAACGCATCAACACTGCCTTCCCCCCCATCGGCAACGGGAATCTGCTTGACCAGCGCATCGGGGTAATGGGTCCTGATGGCCCTGTCCATGATGGTGCAGATCTCTTCGGAACTCATGGTTCCTTTGAATGAATCGGGGATCAAGAGGATGTTTTTCATAGTAGGCTCCTAATATATGCTAGCAGCTGCCCCCAAAGGGGAAGCTGCTATGATGCTAGTGGAGGCTCTCGCCTCCTTCATTGTTCTATCCTACAGTAAAAACAGGGAGATAATCCAGATGAAAATCATCGATGCTATGCCCATGAGCAAGGTGACCATGGTCTGTGTCTTGTACCCATCCTCAGGCTTCATCTCGCCAAAGTTGGTCACAACCCAGAAATAGGAGTCATTTGCGTGGGATACTGTCATAGCCCCGGCTCCGATGGCCATGACGGTAAGGACTGCCGCCATAGGGGAGGTGAGGCCAAGGCCTGTCATCATGGAGCCGCTGTCGACAAAGCTGCCCATGATCCCGGCTGTGGTGGTGATGGCTACTGTGGACGATCCTTGGGCTGACTTGAGGATCGCAGAGATGATGAAGGGGAAGAAGATGCCGACCATACTCAAGGCCGCGGCATTATCCTTCATATATCCTACAAAGCCTGCACTGCTGATGACCTTGCCAAGCACCCCGCCAGCGGCTGTGATGAACAGGATCGGTCCGACGACCTTCAGCGTGTCGGTGGTCATGACGTTGAACTCACGCATCTTGCCGCTCTGGGCAAGCAACATGATGCCGAAGAGAAGTCCCACAGTTAGTGCGATGATGGGACTTCCGATGAACTTGCTGAAGGTGGCCACGTTTCCGCTCCAGCCCAATGCGCTGGCCAGTGAGCCCAAGGCCATGCAGAGGATTGGGATAAGGATAGGTGCGAGAGCCATGAAGCCGTTGGGAAGTTTACCAAAGCTCTTGAGCAGCTCGTCATAGTCCTCGCCAGCAAGGTCTTCGTTCTCCTCGTCAGCGCTCTTGACCCTTTTGCCGATGTAGTTTGCATAGAAGTAGGCGACAAGCAGCGAGGGGATCGAGACAACGGCACCCAAGACAATGACCATAAACAGATTGTCCCCGATTCCCAGGGTTCCTGCTGCCGCTATGGGCCCTGGTGTTGGGGGGATGAAGACGTGGGAGGTATACAGGCCTGCGGAGAGCGCCACAGTCATGGCCACAGAGGAAAACTGGGTCTTTTTCCTCAACGCCCTTCGTATGGGGTCCAGGATGACAAAGCCGCTGTCACAGAATACGGGGATGGATACGACCCAGCCCATTATCTCCATGGCGAGCTGTGGTCTTTTCTGCCCGACGAGGCGCACGACCATTTCAGCAAGTTTCAGGGCGGCACCGGTCTTTTCCAGGATGGTCCCTATGAGGGCTCCCAGGATGATGACTATACCGATACTGCTGAATATGCCGCTGAAGCCCGACCCTATGGTGTTGGGGATATCAGCGAGCGGTATGCCGACAACAATTGCGAGGATGAGTGAGACCCCCATGAGGGCAAGGAAGGGGTTCACATTCCACTTAGAGATTGCCACGATCATGATTGCGATTGCAATGATGAAGGTAATGATGAGTGCTATACCAGACATATGCTTCTCCTTTTTGAGTTTACAGGTAGTATAGCATGGCTCTGGTTAGGGTTGTTGTACTTCTTAGCGCTTCCAGAAGGCTTTGGTAAAGAGGGCGTAGACGGTGAAGAGTTCGAGCCTGCCGACCAGCATCAGGAAGGAACATACCCATTTGATGGAGGACGGGAATGCTGCGAAGTTGCCCGTTGGCCCTACCTCACCAAATCCGATGCCGATGTTTCCAAGGCAGAGAAAGGAGGCTGCAAAACTGGTAAGCATGTCTGTGCCACTGAGGGATATGATGACTGATCCAAGCACACCAGTGGCAATATAGATGCCGAAGAAGGTGGAGATGGAGAGCAACAGATCCGGCCTCATCGTGTTCTGGCCAACGCGAACCTGGAAGATGCCCTTGGGATGGATCCTCTGGCTGATATTGGCTTTGGCCATCTTCAGCAGTGTAGCTACACGGATTACCTTGACGCCACCGCCAGCAGAACCTGCGCATCCTCCAACAAAGAAGAGGAGCAGCAGTAGCATCTGTGAGAACGCGGGCCAGTTGATATAGTTGGCAGTGGCAAAACCGGTGGTGGTAAGAATTGAGGCGCTCTGGAAGGCGCTGAAGCGCAAGGATTGCCAGAATCCTCCATACGTATCCGCATGGTTCAGGGTAATGGCTGACAAGAGGGAGACAACTGTCCATATTCCCAGGTAGACACGCAGCTCCCCATCCTTCCATACAGACTTTATCCTTCCTGAGAAGGCCTTGTAGTAGAGGGCGAAGTTTGCCCCTGCCACCATCATGAAGATGGTCACCACAATGTCCACGTATGCACTGCTGAAGGTCCCGATGGAGGAGTTCTTTACGCAGAATCCCGCCGCTGCCATGGTGGAGAAGGTGACGGTGACTGCATCATACAGTGAAAGCCCGCCTAATTTGAGCAGCACTGTCTCCAGTAGGGAGAACAGCAGGTATATCGACCAGAGGATTGCCGCAGTCGTCTTGATCTTGGGGGTAAGCTTGTCCTTGGTCGGACCGACTGACTCGGCTCCCACCAACAGGGTGCCGCTCACCCCTAGTGCTGGCAGAAGCGCTACGAAGAGCACCACAATTCCCATGCCTCCCAGCCAGTTCGTCTCCGAACGCCAGAAGAGGATGGACTTGGGAAGGCTCTCTATTTCGGGAAGCACCGTTGCCCCTGTGGTGGTGAAGCCGCTCATGATCTCAAAGAAGGAGCTGCTGTAGTTTACATAACTGCCGCTTACAACCAGTGGTAGTGCACTTATGGCTGTGGCGATTATCCAGGTAAAGGTGACAAACAGATATCCGTCACGGGAGGCGAGGGTGTGGTTTTCAATATTTCGTGTCAGATAAAAGACCAGGGTACAAAAGATGGCCATCGCCCCATAAGCTGCGATGAAGCCATGCAAGGCGGATTCTTCTTTCAGGTATACGGCTATAAGGGTAGGGAAGAGCATGAAAAAGCCGAGTACCAGCTGAATGAAGGCGAGGAGCCTGAAATCTTGTTTCCAATTAATCATTACAACCTACCCAAAAAGTTTTTGTATGAACTCAGCTGACTCGCGCATGGCCGCTACAATGACAGTATCGCCTTCATGCAAGGTGGTGTTTCCTGTCGGGATGACGCTTTTCCCACTCTTGCCTGTGATCCCTGCTACGATGGCTTTTTTCTTCATGTTTATCTCGCTCAGCTTTTTTTTGCACACAGAACAGGTCCCATTGATGGAGAATTCGAATATCTCCAGCTGGCCGTTGTAGAGGCTGTGCAGGCTTTCCACGTTGGTACCCCTGAGATAGCGCAGCAGCGACTCGACAGTAGTGTCGGTTATGGAGATGACCACGTCAATGTCCAGATAGGAAGCAAGGCGGGTATAGTTGTTGTTTTGCCTGATCATGGCCATGGAACGGCTGATGCCGATCCTTTTGGCGTAGGAGGCTGTGATGATATTGAGTTCATCATTGTCAGTGAGGGCAATGAGGAGCTCATAGCTTCCCAGCTGCTCCTCCTGCATGATGTCTTCATCGGTGATGTCGGCTTTTATGACGAGCACTTCAGGAAACCTTTCGGAAAAATCGTTGCAGACAGCTTCGTCCTGGTCTACTACCGTTACCTTGCCACGCATTGCAACGGTCATGCGGTTCAGCAGGGCGCGTGTTATTCGACTAGCTCCTACCAAGACTATCTTGGTGGGTTTCTTCTGAAGCTTGCCCACTGTCTTGAGGATGTCCGTGACCTCCTCAGAGGCAGCGACGATGGAAAGGGTGTCCTTTGGCTCGATTATTGTGGTCCCTGAAGGTACCAAGGCTTTGTGGCCTCTGTTGATGGCAGCGATGACAAAGTCAGCCTTCATCTTCTTACGCATATCCATGACTGAGGTGCCTATGTAGGGAGAGAAGGGTTCTACATAGAAGTTGTAGAGCAGCAGCTTGGTGTTGCTGAAGCCCAGTACATTGCTATAAACCCCTTGTTCAATGGTATTGAATATATATCTGGCGGCTTCTGCATTGGGATTGACGATGTAGTCAATGCCAAGCAACCCTTCCTTGAGTCCACCAACCCCTGTATAGACAAGGCTGCGAATGGCTGCCACTGTCTTGGTATTCTTGAAGGTGGAGGATACCATCCCACAGGAGACGAGGTTTATCTCGTCGCTGTTGGTTACAGCAATGAATGCCTCTGCAGTCTCACAACCGGCTTCAATGAGCTTGTCAATGTCTGTCCCATTTCCAAGAATGCCCAGGCAGTCGAGTTTTGCAACAGCTGTAGCAACCCTCTCGTGAGAGTTGTCGATGATCACTACATCCCTATGTTCTTCAATAAGGTGCTTGGCAAGACCGAGGCCTCTTCTTCCTGCTCCCAGGATTACAATTTTCTTGCTCGTATGCAGACTCCTTAGATCCCGAACATTTAGTCAAAAATAGTAGAAAATATAAAGACAAATGTACGTGTCGTTGCAAAAAATAATCATACCAGAAAGAAATGATTTGAGAAAGTAGGCGGGAGATAAAACATATTTGTCTTACTGACAATAGATTATGCGAAAGGAACTTTCTTTTCCAAGGTCTGTTGACAAGAGTTTGCATTTACCCTATTC
>CAZGOK010000147.1:0-5525 GCA_964527665.1 uncultured Sphaerochaeta sp. | reverse complement strand
TGACGGCACCACTGAGCACATAGCTCATATTGTACTCGGCTTTCATGAAGGGAAGAATTGTACCAATGAGGGTATTCATCATCCCACTGACAAAAAAGGCAAAGTACACGATATACATCAAGGGAACGTCTTCCTTCTTGACACGCAACATCTTAGTGATCGATAACATGAGGTAACTCCTGAAAGTGTGATGAAGAGGGACAAACCAGAATTGTAGGACCCTACCCCTATGTAATACAACTATTTGCAAAGAATGTCCACTAGGAGAAAAGATATGAGACCTACTCTAGCAATCCATGCACTATCCGACTGGAGAGATCTTCAAGCCTCCCTTCGATGCTCCTGATGACAGCGATGAACGTCCTATCATCCTCTCCTGTAGGGTCATCAAGCGCCCAGTCTTCCCTATGCCTGCAAGGAAGAGTCGGACAGTGCACTTCGCATCCCATCGTTATGATGATATCGACAGGGGGCAACGAGTGCAGAAGCTTCGGCCTTTGTGTCCCTTCCATATCAATGCCATACAGGACTTTGACCAGACGCACCGCATCAGCGTTTATCGATGCCTTGAGGGTGGTCCCAGCTGAGAAACTGCTAAAGGTCTCCCCGTGGAAAGCCCTACCCAAGGCTTCGGCTATCTGGCTCCTACAGGAGTTGTGTACGCATACGAATGCAACCTTTGGCTTGGGTGCACTCATGCCTTCCCCCTGATGTCCTTCAGAAGAGCGAGCACCTCTTCCTTGGAGAGGACCTTTCCAGAGGCGAGCAGCTTGCCATCGACGACAAGGGCGGGGGTGGTCATGACCCCGTACCCTGCGATGGCGACAAAGTCGGTGACATGCTCTATGGAGGTGTCCATGCCCAACTCCAGTAGGGCCTGACGGGTATGCTCTTCAAGCAGGTTGCAGCTTGCACAGCCTGAACCCAGCACCTTCACCGGGGAGGAGACAGCATCCTGCTGTTCTTTCGAGTTCTTTTTATTCTTGCCAAATCCAAATATTGCCATGACATGCACTCCTATGGTCTTCAGACAAACAGATGTCCGAATGCGTTGAACATATATCCGATGAGGATGATCCCCACCGTCACTATCAGAAAAAAGAGGGCCAGCAGCTTGGGCTTGACTGCCTTTCGCAGCATTACCAGTGAGGGCAAGGAGAGGGCGGTTACCCCCATCATAAAGGAGAGGATCGTCCCTACCCCCACTCCCTTAGCCCAGAGGGCCTCCGCTATGGGGATGGTGCCGAAGATATCAGCATACATCGGTATGCCGACCAGGGTGGCAAGCACTACAGAAAGGGGGTTGTGCTCTCCTAGGACATAGAGGATTGCCGAGGCAGGTATCCAGTTGTGGATTGCCGCTCCAATGCCTACCCCTACTATGACATACCAGAACACCTTCTGCACCGTAGAGCGCACCTGAGTCCATGCATAGGAGAGGCGGTCCCTTCTTCTCAGGACCTCTTGCTCCCCTTCCACACTCTGTATGTTCAGGATGAAGGGCTCAATGTGCCCCTCCATATGCAGCCTCTCGATAAGGCCCCCTCCGAGGACGGCAAGGACCAGGCCGACGAGCACATAGGCAATGGCAATCTTCCAACCGAAGATGCTGGTAAGCAGCACCAGCGATCCAAGGTCAACAAGAGGCGAAGAGATGAGAAAGGAGAAGGAGACACCCAAGGGAAGGCCTGCACTGGTGAACCCTATGAACAGTGGGATGGAGGAACATGAGCAGAAGGGGGTGACGGTTCCCAGCAGGGCCGAGAGGGTGTTAGCCTTGAGGCCCTTGTATTGTCCCAATATCTTGCGTGTCCTTTGCGGTGGGAAATAACTTTGGATGTAGGAGATGATGAAGATGAGAAAGGAGAGCAGGACAAAGATCTTGATGACATCGTACAGGAAGAACTGCACACTGGCGCCCACCCTTTTTTCAATGTCCATGCCAAAGGAAGTGAGCATCCTACCCACCAAAACGTTCAGCCAGTGCATGGAGAGCATCTGGTTCTGGAAAAAGTCCCAAACTACCGACATGTGCATACCCCCTTGTCAGTGCTGCAGGAGATCTGGTCGACAAATGAGCGGAACTCCTGGAGGACCGGGCAGTTGATGGAGTAATAGGACCATTTCCCATCCTTGCGCACCTCTACCAGTGAGGCCTGTGCAAGGATTCTCATATGGTGTGAGAGCGTGGGTTGTGTAATGGAGAACCGCTTCAGCAGTTCACAGGCACACATCTCCCCGGTAGTGAGCAGCATGATGATCTCCAGGCGATTCTGATCGCCAAGAGCCTTGCAGATCTGTACATATCCGTTGATGTCCATGATGGCCTCTCATATTGATGAATATCTATATATTAATAAACAGATAGACCACTGTCAATATGCAGTAATGAATTACCAAACAAAAACAATGTAAAATAAAATAAAAAAAGATACTGTAAAAATACATAAGAGCGGCCGAAGGCAAGTGATTGCTTTCGGCCGCTCTGCGTTATCTGAAAGGGAAAACCTTATTTGATCGCTTTACCGTAGTAAGCGGCTTCAAATATCATCTTCACATCTGCAACAGTTGGGGTTCCCGGGTTGGTCAGGGTACAGGGATCCTCAAATGCATGCTGGCTCATGCGGTCCAGGACAGCAAGGAATTTATCCTCAGAAAAGTCCACTTCGGTGCAATCCTTGAAGGTAAGGGGAATATCCATCTCCTTGTTCAGGCGTTGGACCTCATCGGCTATGTTCTTGATGCCCAGCAGCTTCTCAGCATACGCATACTTGTCGGAAACCTTGCGGTTGTAAGCGATGATGTACGGCATAAGTATGGCATTGGAAAGGCCATGGGTAACTCCAAACTCTCCACCGATCTTATGTGCCATGGAGTGGACCAGGCCAAGGGAGGCATTGGTGAAAGCCATGCCTGCAAGTGCTGATGCCTCGTGCATCTTCTCCCGAGCCACCAGGTTCTTGGGTTCCTTGTATGCTGTGGGAAGGTTCTCCAGGACCAACCTGATGGCCTCTATGGCATAGGGGTCAGTAAAGGAGGTGGCTGCTACGGAGGCTATAGCTTCAACAGCATGTGCCAAAACGTCCATTCCTGTATTGGCTGTAATATGAGCGGGCATTGTCATGGGGATATTGGGATCGAGAATGGCGATATCGGGAACCATGTCAGCTGCCACGATGGGGTACTTGATGTGGGAGGCTGTGTCGGTGATGACCGAGAATGCGGTTATCTCACTAGCCGTTCCGCTAGTGGAGGGGATGGCGATGAAGCGTGCCTTGTTGCGCAAGGGGGGCATGGAACCGGGCTCTATGATGGATTCGAAGGTGATCTCAGGATGCTCGTAAAAGCACCACATGACCTTGGCGGCATCGAGGGCGGAGCCGCCGCCGATGGCTACGATCCAGTCAGGACCAAAGGCCAGCATCTCTTTGGCACCACGCATGACAGTCTCTACAGAGGGATTGGGCTCAACCCCGTCGATTAGGATGGATTCTATTCCAGCCTTCTTCAGCAGTGCTTCGGCCTGATCAAGGAATCCAAACCTTTTCATGGAGCTTCCACCGGTCACCAGTGCTGCCTTTTTACCCTTCAACAGGGATAGCTTCTCCAATGCACCCTCACCGTAATAGATAGTCCTCGGAATTGAAAAACTCATGACGCTCATATGTATCTCCTTGTTCGTGACCCTGACAGGTCTCGGTATCGTTCGATAGGCTCTGACAAATAAGGATGGCCTTAGGTGCCTGCCCTGTATAGGTAATAATATATCGATAAAAAAGAATTTAAGGAACCATTATTTAGAATATGCCATAAAATATCTAAACATTTCTCTAATTGTCAAATCTAAGGTATATTAAATAATATTTTATTGTATATTTACCTTGTTATTATTCTTTTTTAATGTTTGTTAGTTTACTATTCACATTATTCAAGTATTGTTCAAAGAATGAAATATTGAAAATGAAATCAACCACATCATCGGCCCGACATACTTGCTTCCCGTGTCTAGACAGGGTTGCAAGGTGTTGATATCTGCATAATGATGACACAAAAGGAGTTTAAAGATGAACACAAGCAGACTGTTTTCTGTTGGTGAAGAGTATACGGCTTTAGTCCTGCTTTTCAGGACTGTGCGACATGTAAGCAAGGCTCGAAGGCATGAGATCCTGGATAAGCATTTCATGGAGAGGATCATGCTGGGGGTAACACAGGTCAACGGATGTCCCCTTTGCTCCTATGCCCATACCAAGATGGCCTTGGAAATGGGTATGGAGGAGCAGCAGATTGAAGAGCTGCTGGGTGGTGAGCTGGACAATATTCCTGCGGACCAACTGAAGGCCGTCCTGTTCGGACAGCACTATGCTGAGACGAAAGGCAGACCATCCGAACGCTCCTGGAATGAGATAGTGCACACCTATGGGGAAGATGGGGCAAAGGGCATCCTTGGGACCATCCGCATCATGATGGTAGGGAACATCTGGGGTGTTGTCATAGGGTTGTTGAAAGAAAGGATCCAACATCGGAAGGTTGATGAACGAAGCTCTTTGGGGTATGAATTGCTCCTTACCTTTGCCATGATACCGTTCTTGCCCATAGCTGCGATTCATGCTCTTGTAGTAAACATAGCAGGGGCACCCCTTCTCAAGTTTGGAGAAGACTAGAACCACAATGCCTCAATGATGATCCAAAGCCCGGACAACCCCACAAAAAGGTACACTATCCGCTTGAGATGTGATGCCGGGATAGTATCGAAGAGCTTCAGGCCTAAAAAAGTACCCAAGGCGATGACGATCCAACCCAAGGGTATCAGGTAGAGCTGTTCTACCACCAATGCCCCGTTCCACATGCGTATGGCTATGGACTCAATGTTGCAAAAAAAGAAGTATGCCTGGATGGTGGCTAGGTACTCAAGCTTGCCAGGGACAGAGGGCAGCAGGTAAAGCGCTACAGGGGGTCCCCCTATGCCGAAAAGGCCATTGCCAAAACCAGCTATGGTTCCCATCAGCAGGCCGTTTTGCACCCTTGCCTTAATCTGTATGGTGGCTGAGAATGCCACAAAATAGAGGGATATTGCCACCAGGGCGATACCAAGGATGATGACCAGCTTGTCCCCATCGACAGAGAGGCTGAACACCGTTACAAAGGCTGCTATGAACAGCGAGGTGAACAGCAGGGGGAACAGGGTTCTCCATTGGATCTTCTTCCAGTACTTGACTGTCAGGAACCCTGTGCTTGCCATCGCTATAAGCTGTGTCAGGGTCACTGCTGTGGAGAAGGAAAAGAATCGGGGAAAGACAATCATCGCGATGATGGGAAAGCCAAAACCAATGTTTGCCTGAAGAAAGGCTCCAACAAATACACAGAGAAGAACAGCAAGCAAATTGTCCATCACACCCTCTTGGCGAATAGTGTACCACAGTATTGGCTACAAGGGGGGAAGAGGGAGAAAAGCAACGCCCTAATTTGGGCAAAAAAAAAGGCCCGGCGGCTACCTACTCTCCCACGGAAAACCGTAGTACCATCGG
>CAZGOK010000146.1:0-5606 GCA_964527665.1 uncultured Sphaerochaeta sp. | reverse complement strand
ATCATCAGCTTCTATAATCTCCATTGATGCGCACATATTCATAGGAGAGGTCACACCCCCAGGCAGTCCCGATTCCCGCTCCATCCCCAACATGGGCATGCACCTCCACCGCCCTCTCCAGGAGGATGGACTTGGCCTTCTTCTCGTCAAAGGCAATGGGCTGTCCCTCAGATAGGACCTGTATGGTCCCCTTCTCCGATGCAAAGTGCAGACTCACCTGATCAGGATCAAAGGCTGAACCACTGTAGCCCATGGCACAGAGGATCCTCCCCCAGTTGGCATCACTGCCGAAGAAGGCAGCCTTCACCAGGTTGCTGGAGACCACCGAGCGCGCAAGCTCTTGTGCGCTCGCCTTGTCCAGAGCGCCGCTGACCGTTACTTCTATAAATTTCCCCGCTCCCTCGCCATCACGCACTATTGCCTTGGCAAGGGCGGTATGGACAAATAGGAATGCCTCCTTGAAGCTATTCCAATGGGGGCTTTGCTCATCAAGAGGTGGGGAACCACTCATCCCATTGGCAAGGACCAGGACCGTGTCGTTGGTGGAGGTGTCCCCATCGACACTGATCATATTGTAGGAGTCGACCACACTCTCCCCAAGGAGGGCCTGCAGGCTCTTCTTGGAGAGATGAGCATCGGTGGTGATGAAGCTGAGCATGGTAGCCATGTTCGGATGGATCATCCCCGAGCCCTTGGCCATACCTCCGATGCGTACAGGTGCATTGCCTATCATCACCTCGACGGCCACCTCTTTGGTGAAGGTATCGGTGGTGCAGATGGCCTCGGCCGCCTCAAGGGCTGCTTCTCTAGTTTTTCTGAGGTCCTTGGTGATCTCTTCAATTCCCTTTCCGACGATCTCCATCGAGAGGGGCACTCCGATGACACCGGTGGAGCAGACCAATACTTCAGTTTGTTGTGTTGGGTGTTGGTTCTCTGTCAGGCTCTGGGCGGTAAGGATGGCCATTGTCTTGGTATCCTCCTTTCCCTGCTCGCCTGTGCATGCATTGGCGTTGCCGCTGTTGATCAGGATTGCCCTGACCGTCGCCTGGGTTTGTACCAGAGCCTGGTCCCACAGCACCGGGGCAGCCTTGACCAGGTTGGTGGTAAAGGAGCCTGCAAAGGTGCACTCCTGTTCGCTGACCACCAGGGCAAGGTCCTTTTTCCGTTTCTTGATGCCACAGGCTATGCCATTGGCAAGAAATCCCTTGGCGGCGGTTATCCCGCCTTCCACTATGTTCATCGTTGCTTTTCTCCTACAGGGGGTTGGTGACGGTGGTGGCCAAGCCTGAGTCCTCAGCAAGACCGAACCTGATGTTCATGTTCTGCACTGCCTGGCCGCCGGCACCTTTGATGAGGTTGTCGATCGCACCGATGGCGACGACCCTTCTTGTCCTCGGGTCGATCTTCCACCCGATGGCTGTCATATTGGTATTCTTTACAAATCTGGTCTCAGGCAGGTGTGATCCCATCAGTCGGATGAAGGGCTCATCTGCGTACCACCTCTCATAGGCGGCCCTGACCTGCTCTTCTCCCACCCCATCGTTGAGGTTCGCATAGCAGGTAGAGAGGATCCCCCGGTTCATGGGGACCAGGTGGGGGGTAAACTGTACGATGAGCTCTGTTTTGGCCAGGATGGAGAGCTCCTGCTCGATCTCAGGGGTATGGCGATGGTCGGTCACCCCATACGCCTTGAAGGACTCGTTGCACTCGCAAAAGAGCGAGTCGGTCCTCTCAACCCTTCCGGCTCCGGTAACGCCACTTGCGCTATCGATGATGATGGTCTTGGTATCTACCAGATTCTCTGCCACCAGAGGGGCGAGCGTCAGGATGGAGCACGTGGTGTAGCAGCCGGGATTTGCTATGAGGTTTGTCCGGGCGATCTCCTTGCGTTTCAACTCCGACAGGCCATAGACAGCCTCAGAGAGAAGATGCGGACTACCATGCTTGGTTTTGTACCACTGCGAGTAGACACTTTCATCACGCAAGCGATAGTCAGCTCCCAAGTCGATGATGACACAACGCTTGAGGATATCAGAGGTTATGCGCTCACTGGCAAGGCCATGGGGAAGGGCAAGAAAAAGGACCGAACAGAGTTCGCTCGCCTTGTGCAGGTCCTCCTCTTCCAAGACCAGGTCACACCCTCCCTGCATCGAGGGGTATATGGAGGAAAATCTCTTTCCCACATAGGAGTGCGAACCCAGGTAGGCCAGAGAGACGTGAGGGTGGTTTGCAAGCAGAGAGACCAGTTGAGCCCCTGCATATCCTGTTGCTCCGATGACACCGGCGGTTACCATAGCTTCCTCCTAAGAAGAGTTTTGGTATAATTATACGTAAATATACAATGATTACTAGCTTTTATGCATAAAATTTCCCAAATCATTGTATAAATATGTACATTCTCCTCCGTATTGCAATGGGATCATGCTCCTAGGCAGGATTTGTCCTGTCAGGCTTATTCGCATGCAGGCGCGCAATGCCGACACTGATGGCGGTGACTAGGGAGATGTAGTAACAACCGGTGACTAGGCTGGAGTTTAGCTTTGGGGCAACAACTATGGCCAACAATGCCACTGTGGAGGAGATGATGATCGTCAGTGAGGTTTTCTTGGAGAAGATGGAGCCAAGGATGAGCATGAACAACCCGACAAAGGCGATGAGGGCATACTCCATCTGCAGCAGCAGGCTCATATCAAAATTCTTGTCCAGCAAGGCCCCGATGAGGAAAAAGAGCAGGGGTGTGATAAGGGAAAACCCTACAAACAGGACCCCTGCAGAGAGGAGGACTATACCGGAATTTTTCATAGATGTGCCAACATCTTCTGTACATGCTTGAACAGCAGGGGATCGACCTCAAGGGAACTGGCCTTGCGTTCTATGCCATAGCGCTTGTTCTGCATAAGGCCGGTATAGGCAGAGGCGATGCACCGCACAGCATCATCGGGCTTGGTAATCCCGGTGTTGAAGACAATGTCATACAGGGATGCATCGTTTGCATCGAAATCAAGGTCTGATTGGATGAAGGATGACCTGATCTGGTCAAACTTATGCAACAAGGCCTCACCTTCGAGCCTCTTTAGCCCGTGCTCCTCTATCTTCCTGTTCACACGAAGTTCAAACGGTGCCTGGATGCGGACATTGAGCACATCGGCATAGTCCTGGAACAGGCCGAAGCCTCCCCGTCCAAGCATCACGACATCACCTGCCTTGGCTACAGCCTTCATCGCCTGGATAAGAAAGTCGACGGTATTGGAACGCTCCAAGTCAAAGCGCTCCCAGAAGTTCGGCTTGGTATCATAGACTTCATCAAACATGCTGAAGCCGTACTCCCGCATAATTTTTCCAAGTTCCTGCTTGTCCACATACTTCAGGCCAAGCTCCTTGGCAAGAGCTTTTCCAATATAGGTTCCTTCACTACCCATCTGACGTGAAATGGTAATGACTCCCATATGCACCTCCTTGGTATCGGGCGAATCGTATCGCATATCCGTATATATAGGGTAAACAGTGAACTAGGCGCTGTCAAGGAAACGAGGCGGCCTTGGGTTCCAATTGTTTGTCAGGACAGTGTTTCCCAGTCAAAGTTGAGTATTTTCTCTACAAACACCCTGGCAAGGGAGGGATCGAACTGTGTCCCGGCATGTTTTTTCAGCTCTTTGGCAGCTTCCTCTGGGGTGACGCTTGCGCGATAGGTCCTTTCTGCTGTCATGGCATCAAAGGAGTCCACAATGGTCACGATCCTTGACTGCAAGGGTATTTCCAACCCCTTGAGCCCCTTGGGATATCCCTTTCCATCATAGCGCTCATGGTGGGCAAGGACATAACCAGCAAGGCCTGCCATATCCTCGACGGAGAAGAGGATGCGGTACCCTATCTCGGGGTGGCGCTTCATCTCAGCCCACTCCTTGTCGGTGAGCTTGCCCTCCTTGTTGAGGATGGACTCGCTGATGGCAATCTTACCGATGTCATGCATCAGACCAAGCAGCTTCATCTCGGAGACCTGCCACTCGCTCATCTCAAGGGCTTTGGCAAGAGCTTCGCTGTAATTGCTCACCCTACGGGAGTGTAGCTCTTCACGCTTGTTCTTCTCATGCAACGTATTGATGATCGCATAGACTGCACGCCCGCGCATGTGGGGGGACTCCATGAGCTTGCGTGTATCGACATCCTTTTCAGCGTGCTTGATGATCTCGTTGATGTCATCGTCGACTCTGGTCATCTCACACAAGCCGAAGCTGACGGAGGTGCGCACCGAGTCCATGACCAGCATCTTGGAGACCTGCTCGCGGATGCCCCGGATGATGAGCTCAGCGTCTTCCATCGTAGAGTTGAAGAAGACCAGGGCAACTTCATCACCGCCGACGCGGGCAGCATAATTGCCCTCTCCAAGCCGATCCTGAATGATGGAAGATATCCTTTTCAGCAGCAGGTTCCCTTGCTCCCGTCCAAAGGCCTCGTTGATGATCCTCAGGCCGTTCACATCACCGAAGGCAACTGTCAGAGGAAGCCTCCCCTCTGAGCTGAAGGAGCCTAGATGCTCTTCAAAATGGGTGCGGTTATAGAAGCCGGTGAGGGCGTCATGGGTGCTTGCATAGCGCACCTTGTCCTCTTCGCTCTTGCGCTCGGAAATGTCCAGCGTCATGCACAAGGATTCCAAGGACTCCTCATCAGCAGGATCGAAGACACACAAGGAGAGGTTTCCCCACACTGATGATCCGTCCTTCTTGATGAACCGCTTGTCAAAGTTGAAGGGGCCCTTCTCCCCAAGGCGCATCTTCTCAGTCATCCCCTTGGAGTGCCCCTTGTCCTCGGGGTGGGTAATTGTGTCCCAGGTGCTTCCGATCAGCTCTTCACGGCTCAGGCCAAGCATGTCCAGATAGCTCTGGTTTACATTTCGTATCTCACCGGTGATGAGGTCGGTCAGGGACATGCCGATGGGGGACTGCTCAAAGATGGTCTTGAACTGGCGCTCACTGCGCTTGAGCTCGCTGATGGTTGCCACCCTATATGCCTGGTTGAACAGCAGAAGACAGAGCAGATAGGTCCCCAGGGGGTAGAAGACAAACAGGGGGACCGCCATCACACGAAAGATCATGGGCTGGATATCCCTAGGCAGGAGGAACAGGCATAGGTAGACCCCGAGGTGGACAACCACCCCGACAAGTAGAAATTCAAGGCCCATATAGTGCTGTCTGCCCGAAACATCCTTGAACCGGACCTTGCGCCAGAGGCTCCCGATGGCAAAGGAGGTGAAAAGGAGGGCAACCCCTGCAAGGGTGCCCCTTCCTCCCATGATAATCCTGAAAATAGCCATGAAGAGTGTTCCGATAAGGGCCGGAACAAAGCCGAAGGTCATCGCAGCAACAGCCACTATGATGGAGCGGGAGTCAAAGTGCACCCCCTCTTCGATAATCATCGGGTTGAACATGATGAGGATACCCAACAGCCCAATGGTTACACCGACTAGGGGGGTATGGGAGAAGAGCTTCTTATAGTCCTTGAACGGGTAGGTTGAGTAGACAACACTAAGGACAAGTAGGAACAAGATGTTGTATATAATGTCGGCTGTCATCCTATAGTTCCCCACCCTCTAGGAGAACCACCCTGTT
>CAZGOK010000145.1:0-5623 GCA_964527665.1 uncultured Sphaerochaeta sp. | reverse complement strand
GGATGTTCCTCGCCCCCTGGGAATGGTCGTTCTCTGCCTATAAGGCCCTGTTGGGTAACCAAGGCTTCATCCTGGCGTTCAAGAACAGCTTCCTCATCCTTATCGGAGGGGTAGCCTCTGCCCTGGTCCTTACCATCCCCCTTGCCTATGTACTCTCCATCCCTACCTTGCCAGGCAGGAAATACCTCAATGTGCTGATCGTCGTACCCTATGTCTTCAACGTGGGGATGATTCCCTCCTACCTCCTGGTGACCAACTTGGGTCTGATAGACAACCTCGCAGCTATATTCCTTCCGGGGGCCATAAGCACCTACAACTGCCTGATCATGCGCTCCTTCTTTGAAGGGCTTCCCAACGAGCTGAAGGAGTCCGCACGCATCGATGGGGCAAGTGAGGTACAGGTGCTCATCCGCATCATCCTGCCCCTTTCCAAGGCTATCATCATGACCATCGGCCTGTTCTATGGAGTGACTTTCTGGAATGATTTCTTCCATGCGATGCTCTATTTGAACAGTAATCTCTTGCAGCCGCTTCCCATCCTGCTGCGCAACATCCTGATGGCCAGCGGCATGAACGAGTATGTGGAGGTCAGCGCCTTCGGCGATGCCCCCATAGCAGCCATCAAGGCAGCCTCGGTCTTCATGAGCGCCATACCGATGATCGCCGCCTATCCGTTCATCCAGAAATATTTCACCAAGGGTACGTTGCTAGGCAGTGTGAAAGGCTAGTCTTTTCCCTGCCGGCATGATCATAAGAACATCCATCGAAGCACTTCATGTAAGGAGGATTCATCATGAAGAAACATTGTACGCGTAGTATGCTAGTGGCAGTTGTCCTGGTAGTGTCACTCTCCCTGTTTGCCCAGGGAGCAAAGGAACCTACAGGCCCTACAACCATCGAGCTCTGGTATGGGGCTGCTGTCACCGAAGCGGGGCCTCCACCTTCTGATTGGGTTGGTTTTGATATCATCAGGGAGAAGCTGGACATTGAGCTGAAGCTGACCGCCCTGCCTTCGAACGAAAGTGACCAGGATGTGAAGGTCCAGGCTGCCGCTGCCGCCAACAACCTGCCTGACCTCTTCATGGTGAGGCGCGATGTCGTGGGGCGCCTTGTCCCCCAGGGCTTGCTGGCCCCTGTTGACGACCTGTATGCAAAGATGCCCGTAAGGACTGCCGCCCATTATGATGCGGTGAGCAAAAGTCATGCCCGTATTGGCGGGAAGACCTACGGCTTGGCCGATCCCGGCTCCATCATGAAGAACGAAGGGTTGCTCATCCGTAAGGACTGGCTTGACAACCTTGGCCTGGCAATTCCCACGACAACAGATGAGTTGCTGACGGTGATGCGCGCCTTCACCTTCGACGACCCTGACAAGAATGGCAGGGACGATACCTGGGGCTATGGAGCCTTCCAGGAGATCAACAACTATGAAGCATGGCCCGGGCGACGCTTGGAGCCCCTATTTGGAGCCTTCGGAGTCGATGGCACCTGGAGTCTGGCAGAGACTAGCGCAGGGTTGAACATTTTGAAGCCTGAATTTTTTGATGCCATGCTCTTCCTCAAGCAGATCGCTGATGAGGGCATCATCGACCCCAACTGGCTCTCCTACAAAAAGGATGACTTCAGGGCCGCTTGGAAGCAGGGCAGGTTCGGCATCATGCGCGAGCAGAACGCCGCCTTTGCTGCTCAGTCCAACTATGCACCGTTTGACAAGAACTTCCCTAAAGGGGAATGGGTCATCATCGAACCTCCCAAGGGACCTCAGGGCAAGGCCTCGATCGGGCCCTATACTGCAAACTTCCGTATCTACGCCATCAGCGCGAAGGCTGCCAAGGAAGGCAAGAGCGACAAGATCGCCGCCCTTCTGGAGTGGATGGCCTCGGAAGAGGGGTACTATCTTCTTGGTTGGGGCGTCCAAGGGGTCAACTACACCAAGGATGCAAACGGCATTCCTGTTGCTGCTAACCTTCCCAATGCCGACCTTGCCTTCTCCGCACCCGGCGGCCAGACGGTCACCCAGCTGAGGAACATGGTTTTCTACAACGGTGATATCGAGCTCTATGCCCGATACCCCAAGTATACAACTGAGGTGAGCAAGAAGGAGATGTCCGCTTTGGTGGTGCTTCGTGAGATGCAGACCAAGACCTGGACAGCCCAGATCGGATCGGATACCCTGCCCATTCCCAACGCTGACCTCAAGCGTTTCTATGAACAGGGCCTAAGTGAGTTCATCACCGGCAAAAGGAGTCTGACCCCTCTGGCCTGGTCAAAGTGGCTTGATGAGTTCAAGCGCCTTGGCGGACAGGATTGGAACGACAAGGGCGTTGCCTTTGCTCGGGAAAACAACCTGCTGACCAATTAGCGTACGGACATGGTATGTGGCCAGCTTTTAGCTGGCCACTTGCACCCAAGAGATGTATTTCAGGAAGGATATAGTAATGAACTCAGGTGTTCCCCTCTCCCTTGCCATGGCCAGGGGGGTGAAAGAGCGATATACCCCAGGTATGATGCGTTGGCATTACGAGCACGGCTTGGTCATACAGGCCTGCCTGGCTGTAGGAAAATACTACCAGCTAGAGGAGTTCGATGCATGGGCCTATGGGATGTACGACCCGCTCATCGGTCAGGACGGGACGATCGCAACCTACCGCCAAGGTGAGTACAACCTCGACCAGATCAATGCCGGGAGGAATCTGTTCGCCCTCCATGAGAGAACAGGGGAGGAGCGGTTCCTGCTTGCTGCCCATAGGCTGAAGGAGCAGCTGGTCCACCATCCAAGGACCTTTAGCGGGGTGTTTTGGCATAAGGAGATCTATCCTTGGCAGATCTGGCTTGACGGGCTCTATATGCAGGGTCCTTTCAATGCGCAGTATGCCACCCGGTTTGGAGGGGACGATGACATCGATGACCTGGTCAGGCAGGTAAAGAGCGTATATGCACTGCTCCGTGATCCTGGTACCGGGCTGCTCTACCACGCCTATGACGAATCGAAGGGCATGCGATGGTCAGACCCACAGACGGGGCTCTCCCCTCATTTCTGGGGGCGCGCTGTAGGGTGGTTCTGTATGGCTCTGGTGGATATCTATGAACTGCTTCCCCACAATGAGGACCTTGTTAAAATCCTGACCTCTGTCGTGGATGCCGTCCTCTCGTTTCAGGACAGCACAGGCCTTTGGTATCAGGTGATGGACAAGGGAGGTGAGAAGGGTAACTACCTTGAGGCTTCAGCCTCAAGCATGTTCGCTTCTGTCCTGTTCAAGGCAGTGAGGCTTGGCATCGTCATCGATGCCAAGGATCAGGAGCTCTATCTCAACCAAGCAAGAAAAGCTGTAAAAGGAGTGAACAGGACCTTCCTTCGTCAGGACGGACAAGGCTCGCTCCATCTTGGGGGGATCTGCTCGGTTGCAGGGCTTGGAGGCAATCCCTACAGGCCAGGAACCTTTTCCTACTATATCTCGGAGGCTGTGGTCGAGGATGACTTCAAGGGCGTCGGGCCCTATATCCTGGCACTCCTTGAGGCTGAACGGGCCTGATGACACCCTCAATGCTATATGTGCGGCAAGACTTTCTTCGTGAAAGGCTTGCCGCTTGTGTTTTGTAGGGTAGAGCCATTCCTTTTCTGATGCAGGGTTTTTATCATATTTTTAGTGGTTCCTGTCGTAATTGGCTGTATCGGGGGGAAATACCCTATGAGCTATCCTTCGATCGAGCGGTTTCTTTGTTTGACAACAGCAGGTGGGGATTGTAGAATAGAGAAGTAATGGCTCTTTACTAATCACGCACGAAAAATAGGAGAAGCTGTATGAAGAAAATGACTGTTGTCTTATGTATCCTGCTCATGCTCGGTTCCATGGCCTTTGCCCAGGGATCAGAAGAAAAGGCTGGAAAAAGTAATCTTCGCGTAGGAATGGTAACTGATGCAGGTACCATTGATGACAAATCCTTCAACCAGGGAACCTGGGAAGGTATCAAGCGTGCAGGTGCTGACTACGCTCTAGATATCAAGTACCTCAAGCCTTCTGGAACAACTGAAGCAGATTACCTCAAGGAAATCGGTAACCTTGTCGATGCTGGATACAACATGATCATATGCCCGGGGTTCAAATTCGAGACTACCCTTTTTGAAGCTCAGGACAAGTACCCCAAAGTAAAGTTCGTCATCCTTGACGGTGAGCCCCACAGTGCTGACTACTCGGTCTTCCGCATTGAGAAGAACGTTGTCGGTGTCTACTGGGCAGAACACGAGTCTGGCTTCCTAGCCGGATATGCCGCAGCGCTTCAGATGAAGGATGCTGAGTTTGGGTTTGTCGGTGGTATGGAAATTCCCGCTGTACAGAAGTTCAACTGGGGCTTCCAGCAGGGCGTAAAATATGCCAACAAGAACCACGGTACCAAGATTGTCATGAAACAGGAGAACAACCTCTACCAGGGCACATTCGACAACATCAGTGCAGGTCAGCAGATTGCAGCATCCATGTATGACAAGGGTGTGAAGGTCATCTTCGCAGCAGCTGGTGGTGTAGGTGTCGGTGTTATCAACGAAGCCAAGAACCGTGCGGCAGCTGGCCAGGATGTCTGGGTAATCGGTGTTGACGTTGACCAGTACCCTGAAGGTTTGATGAGTGCCGGTGGAAAGTCCGTAATCCTTACCTCAGCGATGAAGTACCTCGACCGCGCCTCCTATGATATGATCAAGGCTGAGCTCAACGGGGAGTTCCCCGGCGGTGAAGTTCTCCATCTCGATGCAACCAACGACGGTGTTGGTATCCCTGTAAACAACCCGAACCTCGCAAAGAGCGTCACAGACGAAGTTGCGAAAGTCTATGCCAAGCTGAAGAGTGGTGAAGTTAAAGTTGCTGCTGCTAAAGACGGCCTTTTCAAATAAGGTTCACGATCAGTCCTAATTACAAGGGTCACCGTATACAGGTGACCCTTGTGTGCTACTATAAGCCTATCTTATCCTACACGCACTGCGTGTCCTCATAGGGAGTTCACCAATGAGTCATGTTATTGAAATGCTAAACATCCGTAAGGAGTTTCCCGGTATTGTTGCCAATGACGATGTCACCTTGCAGGTAAAACAAGGTGAAATTCATGCTATCCTCGGAGAGAATGGTGCGGGAAAATCCACCTTGATGAGCATCCTTTTCGGTTTGTACCATCCCGATAAAGGGCAGATTAAAGTAAGGGGCAAGGAAGTTACCATAAACAGCCCCAATGATGCCAATGACCTTGGTATCGGAATGGTTCACCAGCACTTCCAGCTTGTTCACAATTTTACTGTTACAGAGAACATCATTCTCGGCAAGGAAGGGAAATTCTTCCTTGACCGTAAGTCGGCATCAAAACATATCAAGGCCCTCTCTGAGAAGTACGGGCTGAATATCGATCCTGATATGATAATCGAAGATATTACCGTCGGCATGCAACAGCGCGTTGAGATCCTCAAGATGCTCTACCGTGATGCCGATATACTCATATTGGACGAACCTACCGCAGTCCTTACCCCCCAGGAGATCATCGACCTGATGCAGATCATGCGCAACCTGGTCGCAGAGGGCAAGTCGGTGATCCTCATTACCCATAAGCTCAATGAGATCAAGGCAGTGGCCGACCGGTGTAC
>CAZGOK010000144.1:0-5655 GCA_964527665.1 uncultured Sphaerochaeta sp. | reverse complement strand
CATTCCCGTCATTCGCCCCCTGGTTGTGGAGACCGCAGCCCTGGGTGCTGCCTATGCAGCGGGGCTCTCGGTGGGGGTGTGGAAAAATGTAGAGGACCTCGCTTCCTACTGGCAGGAGGAGACTAGGTGGTCGCCTACCATGGATAAGGAAGTGCGTGATGAAAAGGTACGCCTTTGGAAAAAGGCTGTGAGCCGAACACTAGATTGGGTCTCTTCCGAGAAGGAAGAATAGGGGTACATGGATGTTCTCTGACGTATTGCTAAAGATCCTCGCCTTGCTTCGCCCCGCCTTACAGGTGGGGGTGTTGGCATGGGTGTTCTACCGCTTCTATGAAGCGATAGCACAGACGAAGGCCCTACAGATAGTGAAGGTGCTTGTCATCATCTTCTCTGCCTACGCCCTGAGCTACATACTCGAACTTGAGGTGTTGTTGTGGGTGTTCAAGGTGATCGCCGTTCCCCTGACCATCTTCATCTGCATAGTCTACCAGCCTGAGTTGAGACGCTCGTTCACCCAGCTGTGGAGCGGACGCAGCAGGATCTTTCGCCTCGGTGCCCAGACTACCAGCGGGGACCAGATCGACAGCATCCTCAATGCATGCAATGTGCTGGTGAACAAGAGACGGGGGGCCCTCATCGTCTTTCCCCGTCGCCTGGCTATAAAAAATATCATTGAAAGTGGCACCAAGCTCAATGCTGACCTCTCCACTTCCCTGATCCTGACCGTCTTTGACCATGACACCCCCCTGCATGACGGGGCGATGATCATCCAGAACGGACGGATCGTGGCAGCCGGGTGCTATTTGCCCCTGAGTGAACAGACAGATATCAAGAAGAGCTTCGGCACCCGTCACCGGGCAGCCCTTGGCATGGCTGAGGAATCTGATGCTGTGGTGATCATAGTCAGTGAGGAGACCGGAGCCATCAGCATGACGTACAATGCGAACCTCTACTATGACTTGGAGCCGAGCACCATCAAGCGGATGCTGCTGGCCCTCTTCAGCTACCACGAGATCACCCCTGAGGAGTTGTTGCAGGAGGCAAGCAGCGATGAAACTGAATAAGCATCTGCAGAATATGCTCTACCACTGGCCGGCGAAGATCATCTCCCTGGTCTTTGCCGTATGCATCTACCTTTTCATCCAGTATTCGACTGTCGGGGCCCGTGTGGTTACCATTCCTTTGAATGTTGAGTTGCCTAGTGGCTATGAGGCGATGAGCCTCGTCCCTGAATCGGTGGAGATTGCCATCAGGGGCAATGAGGATATCATCTACCTCATCGATCCCAACTCCATCATGGCAACCCTCGACTTCTCCTTTGTCCAGGGTGATGGTATATCCAGCGCCCCGATTCTTCTCACCTATGAGGAAAATGTCTTTGAAAGTGGGGGTGTGTCGGTATCATCCAATCCAAGCCAGCATAGGATCCTCTTCAAAAAACAAGGTGGACAGTGATGGTGGAGGGGATAGGAATCGACATTGTCAACATCTCACGCATGGACAAGCTCTCTGAAGCTGTGATCAGGCGCCTCTTCCACCCCGATGAGGTCGCCTACGCCCTCACCCTGGAGAGCAAGCGCCGAAGCGAGTATCTCAGTGGAAGGTTCGCCGCCAAGGAGGCCCTGGGCAAGGCTCTGGGGACCGGGATGGCGGGCATGCGCCCCTGTGACATCCAAACCGATGCAACTGAGACCGGCAAGCCCTTCATCGTGCTCCACGGCAATGCCAAGGCCCTGGTGGGGGAGCGAGTTGTGCTTGTCTCCATATCCCATGATCCTCCGGTGGCCACTGCCGTGGTCCTGTTGCAAGGGGGATGTGATGGCTCGCACTGACTGGAGAAGACCCCCCCTGATCCCTCTGGAAGAGGGGGTGCGGCGTATCCGCATGACCGTCGCCTATGACGGGCAGCACTACAATGGGTGGCAAAAACAGGTCAACGGAATAGGTGTCTCCGAACGGATTGAACAGGAGATCCAGAACATGACCGGTGAGAAGGTCTCCATCATCGGCAGCGGCAGGACCGACAGCGGGGTGCACGCCCTCGGTCAGGTCTGTCATTTTGACATCTTCAACCAGACCATCGACGGAAAGGTCTTTGCCGTCGCCCTCAACCGCATCCTGCCCGCTGATATCAGGATCCTGGAGAGCCTTGAGGTTGATGGCTCCTTCCACGCCCGCTTTACGGCGATGGGACGCACCTACCGCTACTACATCAAGCAGGAGCGGGAGATGACCCCCTTTGACAGCAAGCAGGTGGCAAAGGTGAGGAAGTTTCCTGATATCACGGTGCTCAACGCCTATGCCGTACACATACAGGGGACCCATGATTTCACCACCTTCACCTCCTGCAGGGACAGGTCCACCAGCCGGTGGAGGGACATCTACGAATCGTACTGGGCATACGAGACCGACCGCTTCGGCTACAAGGTGCTGACCTATACCATCAGCGGCAATGCCTTTCTCTACAAGATGATCCGCTCCCTGGTGGGTTCCATGTTGGAGTTTGCTGATAAGGGGGTCGATGAAGCCACATTCAAGGATGTCTTGGAGAGCCTGGATCGCAAACGATCGGGCAGGACAGCCGCCCCTTGGGGGCTCTACTTCTATGCCATATCCTATGATCCTGAGAAGTTCGCCTGGTTTGAGGAGCAACACAATGAGTAGTATCGAAGAGAAAAGAGTGGCCCTCGCCAGAGATTTGCAACAGTTTCTGACCTATTGTGACCAGGCCGAGGCCCTGATCAAGCACAGCCCTATCAACCCAAGCCCGCAGATGGACTTCACCTCCCTGGTCGATGAGATATTCCCCCTTCCCCTGGACAAGGACGCTCCTGAGGGGGCGACTATGAAGACGCTGCGCCTGATGGTGGAAGAGTGCACCCGCTGCCCCCTGAGTGAGGGGCGCACCCATACCGTCTTTGGTGAGGGAGCCCTTCCTTCACGCCTTCTGATCATAGGAGAAGGCCCTGGTGCGGATGAGGATGCCACCGGCCGGGCCTTTGTCGGCAAGGCAGGGCAGTACCTTGATACGTGGCTCGCCCCCCTGGGTCTGTCTCGAAAGAACAATGTCTACCTGGCAAACATCGTCAAATGCCGTCCCCCTGAGAACCGCAATCCCCACGCCGGGGAGGTCTCTTCCTGTCTGCCCTTTGTGAAAAGGCAGATCCGCCTGGTCAAGCCTGAGCTCATCCTCTTGATAGGGGGTGTTGCCAGCAAGGCCCTTCTGGAGACAGATGAGGGTGTTGGCAAGCTTCGCGGGCGCTTCCTCCGCTTTGATGGGGTGCCGGTCCTGGTTACCTACCACCCCTCCGGGGTGTTACGCAACCCCGACTTGCGCCGTCCGGTGTGGGACGATATGAAAAAGGTCGCAGCCTTCCTCAACATTACCCTTCCCGGTGGATCGAAATGAGCAAGTTTGCCCATCTCGTCCTCGATGTCCCTGTAAAGCAGAGCTTCACCTATGCCATCCCCCCTGAGATGGAAAGCTCTGTCATTGTCGGGGTGCGGGTGGTCGTTCCATTCGGCAAGCGTGAGATGACCGGCTACGTCATCGCTTTGGCAGAGAGCTTTGAGGCTGCCTACGAGGTCAAGGCTCTTAAGCGCGTCATCGACAAGGAGAGCCTCTATGGAGAGAACTCCGTAGAGCTCGCCTTATGGATGAGCCGCTTCTATCTCTGCAGCCAGGGTGAGGCGCTGAGCATGATGGTCCCAGGAGGCAGGCGCGACAGCAGTACCCCCGCCCTGGCCGTTGAGGACGACCCCACCATCAGCGAGGTCCTCAACCTCTCGGCCGACCAGCAGATCGCCATCGATGCAATCCTTGCAGCGAAGGCGAGCATGTACTACCTCTACGGGATAACCGGCAGTGGTAAAAGTGAGGTCTTCCTGCGCTGTACCGAGGCTATGATCGCCCAAGGCAAGGCAGTCATCTACCTAGTGCCCGAGATCACGCTTACCCACCAGCTGGCAAGGCAGGTGACCAACAGATTTGCCAACAAGGTGGCCATCCTGCACTCCGCCCTTACCCCGAGCCAAAGGCTGAGCCAGTGGAAACGCATCAGGACCGGCGAGGTGCTGTTTGCCATAGGGGCCCGCAGTGCGGTCTTCGCCCCGTTTGAGAATCTGGGCATGATCATCCTCGACGAGGAGCATGAGAACAGCTATAAAAGTGGGAACACCCCCCGCTACCACGCGCGCCAGGTTGCCCAGCAGCGCTGTCGCGCTGAGGGCGCCATCCTGGTCATGGGAAGCGCCACCCCCTCCCTTGAGGCGTGGAGCATGATGAAGAAAGCCCAGGTCACGGCCCTGCGCCTCGATAGCAGGGTAGGGGGGGGCGTCCCTCCGAAGGTGCGTGTGGTGGACATGCAAGGGGAGAAGCACACGATCAGCAAAGAGCTGCTTGCCGAGATCAAGGCCGTGTTGGCACGCAACAAGCAGGTGATCCTCTTTCTCAACCGAAGGGGCTTCTCCTACTACTTCCACTGCAAGAGCTGTGGCTACGACATGCAGTGTCCCCACTGCTCGGTCTCCCTCACCTTCCACCAGGGCAAGGGCGAGATGGTCTGCCACTACTGCGGCTATCGGCGCAAGCCCATCCAAGTCTGTCCTGAGTGCCACTCCCTGGATGTCGGATATAGCGGATTCGGTACCGAGATGGTCGAACAGGATGTGCGCATGTTCTTTCCCCAGGCGACCATCAGGCGCCTGGATACCGACACGGCCAAGGATAAGAAGCACATGCAGGAGGTCCTTGAGCAGTTTCGCAAGGGAGAGGTCGATATCCTCTTGGGAACCCAGATGGTTGCCAAGGGGCTCAACTTCCCCGGTGTCGAGCTTGTGGGCATCGTGCTTGCGGACAGCGGGATGAATATCCCTGATTTCCGCTCCCAGGAGCGTACCTTCTCCCTGTTGATGCAGGTCTCCGGGCGTGCAGGGCGGTACAACGACCAGGGCCAGGTCATCATCCAGACCTTCCACCCTGACAACGCCGCAGTTGTATATGCCCAGCACAGGGAGGTGGATGCCTTCTTTGACCAGGAGCTTGCAATGCGCGAACAGACGCTCTTTCCTCCCCATACCCGGCTCATCAACCTGGTGCTGAGGGGCAGGAACAAGGAGAAGGTGGCCGCTGAGGCTGACAAGCTGGAAAACCTTTTCGAGTCTGCCATCGCATCCTACAAGGGGGAGGGCTCGCCTTCTGTTCTGTGCAACAGCGAGTGCCCCCTGGAGAAGATAGCCTCCAACTGGCGCAACCACATCCTGGTGATGGGTGAGGACGCCTCCTCCGCCCACAAGGTGGTCTCTCACGTCCTGGACCACTACAGCGCCCCTTCGGGAATCTACATAGAGGTCGATATAGACCCATTGCAAATGTTGTAGCGTTGACCGATGGGCTTGTGTGTTGGTATCATAGGCATACCATGTTAGATATATATACCCTAGGGGAAGAGGTACTCACCGAGAAGTGCCAACCAGTAACCAAATTCGACAGCGGCCTTCGTGTCCTTGTCGATGCCATGTTTGAAACAATGTCCGAAGCCGATGGCGTCGGGCTTGCAGCCCCCCAGGTGGGGGTCTCGCTTCGTCTGTTTGTGATAAACATCCACGGAGTGGAGAAACGCGCATATATAAACCCCCAGATACTGGAGACATCCA
>CAZGOK010000143.1:0-5735 GCA_964527665.1 uncultured Sphaerochaeta sp. | reverse complement strand
ATGTACACAGGAGTGTATATCCCTCTTATCCTATCTTTCCTTCCTTTGGAGACCCCATGCCAGACAAGACGCTGAAGACCATAACCAGAGCTGATATAGCAAGAGAGGCACAAGTCAGTGAGACTGTTGTCTCCTATGTCATCAACGGCAATCGGTATGTGAACAGCGAAAAGAAGGAACGGGTTGAGGCGGCCATAGCCAAACTCAAATACCGTCCCAATGCAATGGCAAGAGCGCTGAAAGGGAAGAAGTCCAACCACATCCTCTTTATAGCTGATGACATCCAAGGCGAATACTTTGGCAAGCTCATCAGTGAAATAGACACCTTTGCCTACAATGAAGGATATTTCATCACTCTCTGTGCCGATCATAAGGACGAAGATTTTGTCGATAGGATTTATTCAAGGCTCTTCGATGGCATCGTCATTGGGTCAGCTAACTTTCCTCTTGAACAGATTCAGCGCCTGGTGAACTCCTCCATACCCATCGTCCTGTTGGAAATTCGTGACTACTCCTCGATTACCGGGGTGTATGGGCTTATTAACACAGGGTTGTACAGGGGAGCGAGGAACTGTGTGCGCTGTCTTTTTGATCGTGGACGTCGTAATTTGCTGTACCTGGATAGGATTAGCAAGGAAGGACATACAAGCGATAGGGATGACTGGCGCCTGAAAGGCTTCTTTGACCAGAGCCTGGAGTATGGCCTTCCTGTAACTGAGAGGAATGTCATCGCAGGGTGCAGGAGTGAACAATCCCTTATGGAAGCAATAAGAACGAAAATTCAGGGCGAAGGCTTCGTCCCCGATGGCATCTTCGGACGAAACGACTATATGGCTCTGTTGGGCATGGAGGCAGTGAAGACTTTGGGTTTTGCCGTACCCTCTGACATCTCTGTCATTGGGTTTGACAACTCACGGATGTGTCGCTTCTCTTCCCCCAAGCTCTCCTCCATGGAGATACAACAGAAGGCGATAGGGGAGTCGATCATGAAGATGATCATCTCCCTGATCGATAACCGCTCTCAATTCTCCACTCGGCTGGAAGAGCACTTGGAAACACAACTTATTATGCGTTCAAGCATATAAAAAGTAGAATTTTGGAAACATGAAATGAAAAGGAGAACGATTATGAAGAAATTACTCGTAGTAAGTATGGTATTGCTCATAGCAGGAAGTTTCCTGTTTGCAGCAGGATCCGGCGAAAAAGCTGCTTCAGACAAGGGTGTTACCATCAAGGTAGCAAACTATGCTCTGTTGGAAAGTGGGTATGAACAGTTCTGGAAGAACGTGAAGACGGACTTCGAGGCACAGAACCCAACCATCAAGATTGAGTGGGTAACTGCTCCGTATGGTGAGATTGTGAATCAGGTCGTGAATATGGCCGGCGGTGGCGACATGGTGGATGCCATCTTTGGTGAGATCGACTGGGTCCCAGGTCTTGTCGATACCGGTCTTGCCGCCCCCATTACGGATATTCTGTCTGCAGAGTTCGTCAATGACTTCTATCCCGATGTGCTCAAGTCCTTTGAAGTCAACGGCAAGCCCTATGGAATTCCCTTGTATGTATCACCCTATGTGCTCTACTACAACAAGGATCTTTTCAAGCAAGCAGGTCTCGATCCCAACAAGCCACCGGTGACCTACACAGAGATGTTAGGCTATGCTGAAAAACTCTCCCAGCTGAAGGATTCCAATGGAAACAAGGTCTTTGCCTTTGGCCAGACCTCCGCTTCAGTTCCTGTCTCCGGTGCTTCCCTCAATGCCATGATCTTCAACTTTGGCGGCCAGGTACTCGATGCACAGGGCAAGCTCTCTGTAGACAACCAAGGCTTCCGCGATGCAATCGCCATGATGCAGGTACTCGACCAGAAGGGCTACAACCCACAGAATGCCAAGCTCAAGGATCTCAGGAATCTCTTCGCCCTTGGCCAGCTTGCCATGTACTATGACCAGTCCTGGGGCTTCAACGGCGTCAAGTCTATCAATCCCAAGGCAGAGGACTTCACAGCTTCTGCAGAGCCTCTCAAAGGTGGTTCAGGGAGTGGTGAAAGCCTCTTGCAGGCACACTGTTTTGTCCTGATGGACAATGGTGCTGAGCAGAGAGCTGCCCTTGCAAAGTTTGTTGAGTATGTCATCTCTGAAGAGGTGCTCAACGACTACCTGCGTGATCTTACCCCTGCCTATCCTGCCAAGAACTCCATGGCATCCATGGAAAGCGTAGTCAACAGCGGTATCCTCAAGGGAGCTTCCCCTGCTGCCGGTAGGGTTCGGGTGCAGACCTTTATTCCTAAGATTTCAGCTTTGAACCTGGAACTCTGCTCTCTTGCCCAGGCTGTCACAGTCGGCAAGCAGGATGTAGGTTCCGCCATCGAGAAGTTCAAGGCATCTGCTACCGTGAAGATCTCTCAGTAACGAGTGTTGTAGTGTGCAAGGGGACTGGGTATTCCAGCCCCTTGCCTTAAGACAAGGAGTCTTAGTCGTATGAAAACCAAAACACTTTCCAGCAAGAAGAGCGATTCGCTCTTTTCCCTAGTCCTGGACTTGCCGGCATTCTTCCTCCTGGCTGGCTTCATCGTAGTACCTATCATAGATTCGGTGATAAAGAGCTTTCAGACCTATGGGGTAAAGAACATCATCACCAAGAAACCTGGAGTGTGGAATGACTTTGCTAACTATCTGTACCTCTTCAAGACAGATGATTTCACCGGTGCAACCCTGCACACCTTTTCCTTTGTCATAGGGGTTGTCCTTGTCCAGTTTGTCCTGGCAATCCTGCTTGCCCTGATCCTCAACTCCAACATCAAGGGTGCCCGCTTCATGCGCAGTGTCATGATGACACCGTGGGTAGTGCCCACCGTAATCTCTGCCCTTATCTGGATGTGGCTGTTCCAGCCCCAGTATGGCTTGCTCAAGTATCTGGTATCAGTGGTGACCTTTGGCCAGGTAACTGACTTTGCAATTCTGAACAATCCCTCAACGGCCCTTACAGGGGTGGGGATAGCTGCATTGTGGAAGCAGATCCCCCTGATGACCCTGCTGTTGCTTGCGGGCCTGCAGAATGTCCCCCAGGATATCTCCGAAGCTGCCATGATAGACGGGGCAGGGAAGGTCAGACGTTTCTTCTCCATAATCCTGCCGTACCTCAGTCCTGTCATCAAGGTATCGGTATCGATGTCCATCATCGAGAACTTCAAGCAGTTCCCTCTCTTCTGGACTATGACCGGAGGTGGACCGAACAATGCCACCACCACTTTGGCCGTCCTGAGTTATCGTGAAGCATTTGTCGGCATGAACCTTGGCTCCGGTGCTGCTGTTACCACCTTATGGATGCTGATGATGATCGTAGTCATCTTTGGCTACAACAAGCTCTTCAGAGTGCAGGAGTTCTGATGAAAACCACAATGAAATCCGATACCAAGCTATTTTCCTTCTTCAAGTATGTCGCCCTGGTGGGAATACTGCTGTTTTTGCTGTTTCCCCTCTACTGGGTGCTTATCACCGCCTTTAAGACAAACATGGAGGCCTACCGCTATCCTCCGACCTTCTTCCCACGGGTTCCCGTGCTGGACAGCTTCATCAGCCTGTTCAGGGAGAACAACCAGTTCTTTGTCTACTACAAGAACAACATCATCGTATCCTCCATTGTAGCCCTTCTGTGTTGTGTTATCGCCATATTTTCAGGCTACTCGCTGGCACGATTCAAGAACCAGTGGAACAAGTGGTTCTTCGCCCTGTTGCTGGCTTCGCAGATGTTTCCTGTCATCAGCCGCATGATCAGTCTCTACTCAATTATGGGTAAGCTTGGTATCATAAACACGCTAGGGGGACTCTCCCTTGCCTTGCTTGCTGCCCAGGCCCCATTCTGTATTATCCTTATGTCGAGCTTCTTTGCAGGGATTCCCAAGGAGATCGAGGAAGCGGCCTATGTCGATGGGGCAGGAAGATGGAGAATCCTCTTCTCCATTGTCACGCCTTTGGTGAAGTCCGGTCTGGTTGCTGTGGGTATCTATGCATTCCTCATGACCTGGGATGATTATCTGCATGCAGCGACCCTTATCCAGGCCGATGGAAAGCGAACCCTTTCGGTAGGGATCGCCTTGCGGTATCTGGGGGAACTCTCCTATGACTGGTCCCTGGTCAATACGATCTCGATCGTAGGGACCATCCCCGTAGTGTTGCTGTTTTTCTTTTTCCAGAAATATATGATCAAAGGCCTGGTGGCGGGAGCCGTCAAGGGCTGATGGAGTGTACAATGCCTAGACAAGTAGTATTTATTATGACCGATACCACCCGCAAGGATATGCTGGGTTGTTATGGAAACGAAAAGATGAAGACCCCCCATCTGGATAAGATGGCAGAAGAAGGCATCCGCTACGAACGTGCTTATACCACCCAGCCTGTATGTGGTCCAGCACGGTCGGCCCTCTTCACTGGAACTTTCCCCCATTCCAACGGGGTGGTCACCAACTGTGTCCCCTTAGGGCAGAATGTGAAGACTATTGGGCAAAGGTTGAGTGATAAGGGCATCACGTGTGCCTATACCGGCAAGTGGCACCTCGATGGGGGGGACTACTTCGGTAATGGTATCTGCCCTGAAGGGTGGGAAGAAGAGTACTGGTACGATATGCATCGCTACCTGCTCGAGCTAAGCGAAAAAGACCGTGTTCGTTCTCGTCAGGCAGACACCTCCTTTGATGATGACTGGGACGAGAGCATGACCTATGCCCACAGGGTCTCTGACAAGGCACTCTCATTCCTGGAGAAGCACGAGGATGAGGACTTCTTCCTAACCGTCTCCTATGACGAACCTCATGGTCCGTGTATCTGCCCTGCACCGTTCAATACTATGTACAAGGATTTTGCCTTTGAGGACAACGAAACGTTCCATGATACCCTGGAAGACAAGCCCATGCTTCAGAGACTCTGGGCAGGGGAGGATCTCGATAAAAAACCTTCTGAACTGAACAAGAGTTCAAAGATGCTCTCCCTCTTCTTGGGTTGCAATAGTTTTGTGGACCAGGAGATCGGGCGTGTGCTCGACAAGATAGCATCTGTTGCCCCCGATGCCCTGGTCTTCTTTACCTCCGACCATGGGGATATGTTGGGTTCCCACAAACTGCAGACAAAGAACGCCTGCTTCTACAAGGAGATCACAAACATTCCTTTACTTATCAAGGCAGGGGTGGGAACAGAGAAGAACAGGGGTGTGGTAGTCGACTACCCAGCCTCCCACATTGATGTGTTCCCCACTATCCTGGATTACTTTGGCCTTGAAGTACCCAAGACAATGGAAGGCAAAAGCATGCTTACCCAGATCGAGGACCCGAGGGTGAGGATCAATGACCTGGTTTTCTGTGAGTTTACCCGCTATGAAGTTGACCATGATGGTTTTGGAGGACTTCAGATGATGCGTAGTGTCACTGACGGCCGGTGGAAGCTATCCATCAACCTGATGGACACTGACGAGCTGTATGATCTGGACAATGATCCTGATGAGGTGAAGAACCTTATCAATGCCCATAAGGCAAGCAAGGTCCGTGATGAGTTGCATGATGCTCTTATCAAGCACATGGACGAGACACGTGACCTCTATCGTGGCTACCAGTGGTTGGTCAGGCCCTGGAGAGAGGACAAGAGTCCTTCCTGGCAGAACAGTGGCTTCACCAGACAACGTGAAAGTGATGAGTATGAAGGGCGACAGTGGGATTATGATACCGGTCTTCCCATGAAGGAAGC
>CAZGOK010000142.1:0-5797 GCA_964527665.1 uncultured Sphaerochaeta sp. | reverse complement strand
GCCTGCAGGTCCTTGCGGAGTTCAGTCGCCCTGATACTGAGGTCCATCTGCTTGATACCGCAGCGGCACAACAGAGCGGACAAGGAACTCACTTTGTGCACACCTTTGCTGACCTACTTCCCCATCCCTTTATATTTCCTTCCATGAGGTCCTGATGAAACGTTTGACTCTATTTTCCTGTCTCTTCATTCTTCTATTCTTGCTTGTAGGGTGTACCTCAACGTCCAATCTGGTCCGGGGACCCTCTGTGGACAACTCCCTGAGCCTTGAGCAGAAGATGGAGGCTTACGACATCCCCAAGATATCGATGACCTATCCCACCATCTTCTTTGATGGGAACCTCTGGCGCGAGAGGATGATCGAACTTGTCAGCTCTGCTGAGGATTACCTCATCGTCTCCTCATTTCTAGCCTCCAGTTCCGATTGTCTTGAAGAGTTGTATGCTCTCTTCGCCCAAAAGGCAGAAGAGGGTGTGCGCATCTACTTTGTCGTCGATGGCACCGGTGCCTTCGATATGACTGAGACGCGCTTTCATCTGATCCCCCTGAAGTTCCTTCGTGACAGTGGTGTCCATCTGCTGGAGTACAGCCCCATGTCTGCAGCAAGGCTCATCGCTGGTCCGAAGATGCTGTTTCGCGATCATCGCAAGTATCTTATCGTCGACGGCAAGAATCTGGCTGTAGGAGGGATGAACCTCAACTACATCTCGATAGGAACCGCAGGTGATGACCTGCAGCGCGACTCGATGTATGAGTTCGCCTCCCCCCAGTTGTGTGAAGTGATGTTGGATGGATTTGTCCCTTGGTGGAATGAGCAGAGCTGGGATGAGGTGCGTAGGGAAGATTTTTCTGTAGACCCTGACTTTGGGCAAGATCAACAGCAGTATACTGCCTGGTTTGCCGATCAGTATCCACTATCGGATAAATTGGCTGGTATGTTCGGTTCCTTGCTTGCAGAGGCCAGAACAAGTGTGAAGGCCCTGCCTTTCCTTCCTTTCTTTGACCAGTACTTGCACTCTGCCTTTAAACAGACAGCAGAGAGAGGGGTGGATGTACAGATGGTCATCCCCTTTGACTCCAGGGTCTCCAACCGCAAGGGCATTGAGTATATGGCACAGGACCTGCTGACGATGAACATCGACCTCCGTCTGGAAAAGGAGAGCAAGAAGAGTCAGAGGCTCCTGCATGAGAAGCTGATGGTAGTGGACAGCAGGTATGTGGTTGTCGGGTCCACCAACCTGAACTACCGATCCTTCACCCTTGCCTATGAGATATCCCTGGTAATTGACAATCCTGCTCTGGCCAGAAGGCTGGAAGAGCACTTTGCTACCATCTATGATGAGGCCCTCCCTATAACACAGGAACAGGCAGAAAAGTGGCGGCGCTTTGAAAACTGGCCTCGGTATGCCTTCGGGATTATAGGAGGCTAGGATGAAACGAAACCTGCTAGTGATGCTTGTAGTATTGATGTCGCTCTCCTCCTCCCTGTCTGCCAAGAGCTTCGGCTATGGGCTGGGCATGTATGGCCAGAGTGTCCTCCTTGACGAGAGTGCCTCCTCAGGCGGGGTTGAGCTTTCGTTCGTCTATCAGCCGTGGCTGCTGAAGGTGGGCAACCCCTCGGTGCACTTCAAGGGTGCCATGGGTTCTGACATGCAGAACTCGCTGACGTTCCCGTATGTGGAGCTTGGCATCTCGGTTGACCTCTTCAGAGTCATCGACCACCCGTTCAATCTCTTTGCAAACAACATTGTGGCTTATGACCCGGCCATTTCGGTTGCCTATCATTTCGACCTGTTGGACGCATCACACCTGTTGAGTGTCGGTTTCAGTCCTTTCAAGCTCAGCCAGAAGGATTATTGGTATGAGTTCTTTGCTTTCTATGTCGCTATGGATGTAGGGACGCGAACGGTGGACAACTGGGGTATAAACCTGGTTCGCTACACCTATATATTCAAGTAGGCCTGTATGAGAAAAATATATATAACCCTTGTTGTCCTGATGCTGCTCAATGCTTCCCTGTTTGCAGGAATCTTTGACCTAGCCCTGACGTTGGGAACGGCTACGCATTGGGGTGAAGGCTCACATGATGCGAGCAAGCTGAAGATGGCCTGGGGCGTGAGTGTGGGCATCAGCGACCAGTGGGAGCTGGATGTGCAGGCCAACAGCGCCTTGGTCCCCCATTTCTTTGGGGATACCACCTTTGCCGTCCTTCTGCAGCGATCCATGCTCGGACAGCGTTCCACAGGCACAAAGGTCGCGGGCCTTGGGGTGAACACCCTCCTTGGAGCCGGACTGCTGGTATCGGACTACTTTGGTGGTGGGTATCTCTTGCCTACCCACATTCTGCTGAGTGTGACCCCCCTGGTGGTGGGAAACCCCATCTCAGCAAAGCGTGAGCGTGCCTTTGGCGTGTCGCTTGCATATAACTTCATCACCAATCAGGTGAGTGTGCTCTTCGATCTGATAAAGTATGACTTCTATGTGGTTGGGACCTATCGCGATTATCTTTAGAGACGGTTTTCCAAGGCCATAATCTTATTCACTCGCCTCTGGTGGCGCTCCCCCTCGAAGGTGGCGTCGGTAAAGGCATCGAGGATGGCGATGGGGTCTTCGCAGTATTTGATCCTTCCTCCAAATGCTATGAAGTTGACATCATTGTGCTTTCTTGCCATCTCAGAAGCAAAGATGTTCTGGGGCAGGGCACAACGAATCCCGTCTACCTTGTTCGCACTGATGGAGATGCCGATACCGGTCCCACACAAGAGCACGCCAAAGGCATAGTCGCCCTTCTTGAACTCCTTGCAAGCCTTTTCTGCCATGTCAGGGTAGTCGACCGAATCATTGCTTGTGACACCGAGATGATTGACGGTATAGCCTTTCTCTGTGAGGTGTTTTACAAATGTCAGGGCCAGCTCCACCGCTCCGTGGTCGTTGGCAAGTACTACGTTAGCCATAAGTTCCTCCTGTTGTGAGGATACTGTATTTGCACTTTTCTGGCTACAGCAAAAGGTGAGTTGCCCTGCGTTGATAACTGCGCTAGAATAGCTAAGACAAAGGAACCAACCTGTGGCAGATATACTCATTAGTGGACATCGGAATCCGGATATGGACAGTGTTTGCGCTGCCTATAGCTACGCATACCTGAAGAACAAGCTTGACCCGACCAATACCTACATCCCTGTGCGGTGTGGCAACCTCAACGATACGACCAAGGCCCAGTTTGATCGTCTGGGAATCCAGGCCCCTGCCTTCATCAAGGATGTGCGCCCCCGTGTCTCCAGTGTCACGCGCCTTCCCAACACTGTCCTGCAGACGACAGACCCGGTCTATAATCTGGTCTCCTTCTACGGCAAGGCCAACCAGAGCTCGGTCATCCCGATCATGGAGGGGACAACCTATAAGGGGCTTCTCAGTGTTGATGAGGTAAGCAGTTTTGTCTTGCGTGAGAACAGCGGCACCCGTCCTATCTATCATTTCGTTCCCGAGAATTTCCCCAAGGTGCTTAGGGGCAAGTTCCTTAAAAAGGGTGAGCTTGCTTGCTTTGATGCGCCTATCGTTGTTGGGGCAATGCGATACACCATTTTTTGCAAGCATATGGAAGCTCTTATCGAGCAAAAACCCATATTGGTAGTCGGAGATAGGGAAGACCATATAAGAAAAGCATTTGAAATGCAGATTCCTGCCATCATACTGACAGGGTTGGAACATGGGCTGACCTCTGATGTCGACTTCACTTCCTATAAGGGAACGGTATTCATCAGCGAGGAGGACACCGCAGAGTCCCTGCGCTTGCTCCGTCTTACCATCCCGGTGACCCAACTGATACAAAACGATCCCCCGGGCATCCAGGATGATACGCTCTTCGACGAAGCCAAGGCAATCCTGGCAGAGAGCGAGTTCCGAGGCCTGCCTATCTTTGCAGGGGAGGCGTGGGTCGGCTTCATAACCAGAAGGTGTTTCTTGGAGAAGCCTAGGACCAAGCTGATCATGGTCGACCACAATGAGCCTGAACAGAGTGTACCCGGCATTGAGGAGGCTGAGGTCGTTGAGATCATCGATCATCACCGCCTTGGGGCTGCGAAGACGCGTACACCCATCTACATCAGGTGCGAACCCCTGGGTTCGACGTGTACCATCATATACAACCTTTTTGTCCGCAATGATGTCGCCATCCCTGAATCGGTAGCGAAGGTGATGCTCAGCGGTATTGTCAGTGATACCATCATGCTCAAGAGCCCTACCACAACCTTTGAGGATTTCACTGCGGTACAGGATCTTTGTGCGATAGCTAATATTCCCGAAATGAGGGATTTTGGTGAGAGGATGTTCGCAAGCGGTGCAACGCTGGCCAAGGAAGACCCACGCAAGATGCTGGAGTCAGATTTCAAGCAGTACGAGGAGTTTGGCATCAGGTTTGGCATCGGGCAGGTAGAGGTGACGACCCTCTCTGACCTGGAGGACTATAGGAAGGAGTATCTCTTGGAGCTTGAACAGCTCAAGCGCGCCTATGCCCTTTCCTGGGCGATGTTCCTCATTACCGATGTGGTGCGTGAGCAGAGCATCCTGTTGATGACACCGATGCAGGGCTACGAGAGGAAGCTCTCCTATGTGAAGGAATCCGAGGATACTTTCAACCTCCCCGGTGTGCTCTCTCGCAAGAAACAGCTGTTGCCGGAGATACTCAGAGTCCTCGGGGAGTGATCACTTGATCTCGCTGATGGAGTTTATCGAGGGGATGGTCTTCAGGTTCTTGACGATTTTCTTGAAGTCATCCTCATGCTGGACCTCCATGGTGAAGGTGCCTATCAGCTTGCCCTCCTCATCATCATGCAGTCTTCCCTCTATGAGGTGTCCCTTAAACTTGCGTAGCGTTCCTTCGATCTCGCCAAAAAGGTCGTAGGTGCGCTTGCTTGAGACGCTGAAGCGTTTGGTAAGCTTGGGGGAAGCGGTCTCCCACTCGACATCAATCGAGCGGTCAACTATCTCACTCATATTCTTGAGGTTCGGGCACCCTTTCTTATGGACGATGATGCCCCTTCCGCGGCTGATGTACCCGACGATCTCATCCCCTCTGACTGGCGAGCAGCACTGGGCGATGTTGATCATCATGTTCTTCTCATCACCGACAACAAACTTCATCCGTGACGGGTCGACTACCTGGCGCACGATCTCATCGCCGTCAACAGGGGCGAGGATGGGTTGTGGCTGTTCGACCTTTGCCTGGGCTTCAGAAATCTTGCGTTTGGCGATGATATCCTTGTCTATGAGGATATTCTCGTCATACTTGTTCAGCCACGCCTTGATCTTTTTTCTCGCACTGCTGGTCTGCACATAGCGCAGCCACTGTACTCGCGGCCTTGCATTGGGGGAGGTGAGGATCTCGATCACCTGGGTGTTCTTCAGCGGTGCGTTGAGGGCGATGATCGAGCCGTCGGCCTTTGCCCCTGTGGTGTGGTTGCCTACTTCCGTATGGATTTGGTATGCAAAGTCCAGGGGTGTGGCGTTCTTTGGCAGTTCTACAATGTGCCCCTGGGGGGTGAAGACATAGATCGTATCCTTGAGCAGCTCTCCCTTGATGTCCTCCATATAGGACTCGCTGCTCTCTATTTCACTTGACCATGTCTTTAGCTTGCTGATGATCTTGGAGAACTGGTCGTTGTCCATCTTCGACCAGGATCCGCTTTCACTTCCTGTCTCGGATTTGTATGTCCAGTGGGCGGCAACGCCGTACTCTGCGGTAAAATGCATCTCCTTGGTACGGATCTGGATTTCCATCAGCTTGCCGTCGAGGGCCATGA
>CAZGOK010000141.1:0-5806 GCA_964527665.1 uncultured Sphaerochaeta sp. | reverse complement strand
CTATGTGCAACGCTAAAGGTGCAACATACTTCCCTACAGGAGCATCCAGCACGGTATTCTGGCCTACGAACACAGCGAGCCTATATGTATAGAAGACTCTTCCAACTGTGGGAGTCAGTGCCAGGAGGTCGTGCGCACCTTCCGGACCAACATCCAGGGTTGAAGAGCCAAAGGAGGAAAGGGCATCTATTCTTGCGATGGGCACTTTGGCGGGATAGGGGACTTCCTGTTCCTCAAAGGAGGAGATATTCACCTTTACGATCAGGGGGGGGTGGTGGAATTGGTCTTGATGCCGTAGTGCAGGACAGCACCTTCAGGGTTGAATGCATCGGTGACGGCAAGGCTGCCAGCCAGCATAGTGGTTTCTGGGTGTATCAGGAAACCATGCAAAAGATATCCTGGGGCAGCTGTAGTGAGCATGATGTCCACACTGGCAGGCTCCCCTGCCGCTCCCTCTGTCCATGATAGTACAAGAATTTATATTATAGAAAGATATCTCTTCGTCAAATTTCGTCCTCCAAGCAAGAGTACCGGCTTTTTGCCTCTTGTTTATTGACTATACCAACAATATTAAACTTATGTCAAAAACGAGCTATTATCAATGGATAGTATACTTATTCTTCTTTCTTATTATATAATATTTTCTTTCTGATTATAGTTTTAATATATTTATACTTATGACACCTTTGTACACTATTCTTGTTGTGTGCAAACATACTCCATTGAATCGCTTTCCATACATATGACAGGTATTCCCCTATGTCACCTTGGAAGAAGTGATCTAGAAGGGGGGTGTATGTTCAGTTTGCCTTACCACAAGTATTAAATATATTTTATGTATGAAGTTACATAACTTCATAACATAGAATAGATTATCTTTACCGTAAGAGATTCTGTAGAAACTTCTTACATTGTGCATAAGGTTTGTATTGTCTTTTCTCTATAAACAAGCTAGTATGAAGGTTGAACCTTACTTATGTAAGAAGTTACCAAGCCAAGAGCTCCCCTTACGATGCTCTGATACAAAGGACACATATATGATATTTCCAATTGCTTCTGAAACCAAATCGACAATGATAGCCAACCAGCTTGAAGAGATGATCCTCAACAAGAAATACAAGGCTGGAGAGAGCCTTCCCAGTCAGCACACCCTTGCCCTCCAGTTCGGCGCAAGCAGCAGAAGTGTCAGGGAAGCCTTCAAGAACCTGGAGGCAAAAGGACTCATCGAGGTACAACAGGGCAAAAAGGCCCTTGTCAAGAGCAACAACCTTGACCAGTTCGTTGAGTCCCTTTCCATGTCCATGATCAGGAACCAGACACCGGACAAGAAGCTTCTCACCGACCTCATGCAGGTTCGCACCACCATCGAGGTCTCCGCCACCAGGGAGCTCTCCCGTGATCCCAGCAGGATGCTCATCGTCCGCTCCCTCGACAGGTGCTGTACCAAGATGGAACACCTGCTTCCCTCCCTTGAAAACACCAAGGACATCGAAGCGCTCGAGCAGTTCAAGCAGACAGACTTTGAATTTCATGCCACCCTGATCAAGTCAAATGACAACGCCATCCTCACCAGCATCTACGAAAACCTTGCACCCCAGCTCTATAATGCTCTCGACCGTCTTACAGAGACCTTCAACGAACAGCGCAAGAAGGTCAACGAGTATCGTTACCTGGTTGAAGCCTTGGAAAACGGGCAGACCGACCTTGCTGTTGCCCTGACCCTAGTCAGCCTGACCAACATCAAGGATAAGTTCGAATCCCTTAAGTTCTAGACTTCTGTCTGAGCATAAAAAACAGAGAGGCTTTGGCTTCTCTGTTTTTTTATGCTCAGAAATATAAATCCCATAAGTATTTACCAAATCCTTTAGGGAAGATTCCTATGTCAATAGTATGAGATATGTAAGTAATTTATTGTATTATCTATAACTGGTGACATATATAAAATATCTGATATGTTGGTATTGCATAAAGTTACAAAGTAGGTTACTTTATATCTAGTAGGCAACATAGAACTTATGACACCTTAAGTTTGAACATACATTATGAATACTAAAAGGATATCAGAATGAATTATACTTCTGAAACTAAATCAACTAAGATAGCGAAGGCCCTTGAAACCATGATATTGGACAACACCCTAAAAACAGGGAGTTTCTTACCATCACAACAGAAGTTGGCAGATCAGTTCCAAACCTCCAGTCGCCCGATACGCGAAGCGTTGAAGCTGCTTGAGGCAAAGGGCCTGGTCACCATCACACAAGGGCGGCGCGCCCAGATACGCACCAACAGCCTTGACCAGTATGTGGGCACCCTCTCCGCCAAGCTTGTCAACAGCCCCATCAGCACCGGCAAGCTCATGAGAAACCTCATGCAGGTACGCATCTCTGTAGCAACCAGTGCTGCTAGGGAGTTTAGCCGGCTTGAGAATCGTGCAGGCTTCCTGGCACAACTGTGGAAGGCAAGCAACACGATGGAGGCCGCGGTTCCCAGAGTCTTTGAGAAAGATGCAGAAGGGCTTAAGATGTTCCAGGATGCTGAGAATGAGTTTCACCATATCCTCATCAATGCGAACGGCAATCAGATCTTGTGCAGCATCTACGATAACCTAGCCCCCCTGCTGGTCTCTGCCTTGAACGCCATCAAGTTCACTCCAACCCAGATCGAGAAGCGGGCCAAGGAGTATAGCTACCTGTGCGAAGCACTGCAGAACGGCCAGACAGACTTGGCTGTTGCCCTGGTGCTGGTCACCCTCACCACCTTGGAGAACAAGGTACTTGACCGCTACCCTGACGACAGCGCAATTGCCTACGCCTGATCGCATACGTTCTTCAGCAAGAGGCCTTCCCTGTGGTATAGTCCACCGAGGAGGCCTTTCTTATGCTCACACCCATCATTGAAATCGCACATGCCACAGTACAAAGGCAGGGGAAGGCTATCCTTGACGATGTCTCCTTTACGGTCAACTCTGGCGAACATGTCGCGATCATCGGTCCGAACGGGGCAGGCAAGTCAACCTTGGTGCAGGTCATCAGCGAAGAGACCCACCCCCTGTACAACCCCCTTTCCAAGAGGATTCTCTTTGGAAGGGAACGGTGGCAGGTACTTGAATTACGAAAGAGGCTGGGCATTGTCTCGCAATCACTGCAGTACCTGTGCAACAGTACCTACAAGGGGTGGGAGATAGTGGCATCGGGCTTCTTCAGCTCCATCGGACTGGATTTCCATCACCAGGTTACACAGGAACACCTCCTGAGGGTTGAAGAGGTAATGAAGAGCTTTGAGGTCTGGCATCTAGAGGAAAAGCAGATGAACCGCCTCTCTTCGGGCGAAGCAAGGCGTGTGCTCTTGTGCCGCGCCAGTGTACACGACCCACTTGTGATGCTGCTCGATGAAGCTGGTGCAAACCTAGACTTCCCTGCACGCCACCAGTACAGGGCCTCCCTTGAGCAGCTGGACAGGAGAGGAAAGACCCTGATCCTCGCCACCCATGAGCTCAGTGAGATCATCCCTGCCATCAGGCGCGTGGTGGTAATGAAGGAGGGGCGTATAGTTGCCGACGGCCCCAAGGAAGAGATCATCCAGGAAGAGATTCTTTCTTCTGTATATGGTTCGAGGGTCTTTGTCGACCAGCGTGAGGGTCTCTATAGCGCATGGTGTTGACCATTGGTATACCTTTTTTTTACACAACAAGGGTTTTTTGTAGTATATTTTAGGCAAGAACATAACAAGCGAGGTTTGCTATGAAGCGTTGTTCCATCATAATTCACAGTGTAAGCGGTAATTGTTACATCATCGGGTCCTATTTGCAGGAGCTCATGATCGAGCGCAATGTAGATGCACGGCTCTACCGTGTTGAAGATCCTGATCTGCATATCTGGGCGAATACCCAGGAGACAACCAATGACTTTTACGAGGACATCCTTGCCCTTCCTGTGGCAAGCGCTGAAACCCTCCTAAAAAGCGACATGGTCATATTGGGTAGCCCCACACGCTTTGGCAACACCTCAGCGGAGATGAAGACCTTTTTGGATACCACCCTCCCCCTCAGCAAGAATCAGAGCCTGGAAAGCAAGTTCTTTGCTTGTTTCACCAGCTGCTCCCATTCCACCTGCGAAGGGGCCCATACCCTCAGTGCCATGATCTACTGGGCACAGAGCATGGGGATGCTCCACATCCCCTACGGTGTCCATGAGGAGCTTGAAAGCTATGACCAGCCGGTTGCAGGTATCGTCCATCTTGCAGGCAGGGAGGATTCCATCCGCCCCAGCGACAGGCTGGGCAAGGAGATGGAGACCTATGCTGATATCCTCAGTGCCTACATCCAGGAGGATGAGGAAGAAGAAGAGGAATAGTCTTTGCATTGGATGAGATACAAACAGAGGAAGCGCCGTATGGTTGCTTCCTCTGTTTGTTTTATGTGTTATTGGTTATTTCTTCTGGTGTATTAATTTTTGTTTATTGCTTCTGGATATTACTTCAGGCAAGTTCTATTGTTCTCTTTTTCTACAAACCCTATAGTGTCTCCAACAAAAAGCGTTGGCCTCTTCAGACTGTACCAATACCTGCTCATGAGCAACCCCCATGCCTACGGCTGGTATTCCTTGTTCGCATCCGAATCCTTGGAGAAGAACTCCTTTATCCTATAGATCCAGCGCTTGAGCCTTCCCTTTCCATAGCGGACCTTGTAGTCATTGGTGGCACTTGCAATGGAGACTTCGTGGCTGCCGCTCATGTGCTTGAGATTGTCCCAGTGCCTGACTATCCACAGATAGAGGTCCCCCTCGGTATTTCCGGGGAAGGAGGAGAGCAGCTTTGCCATGCGCACCTCATCGATGATAGGCATATACACGGTGCGGTACCACGAACGGGCGGCCGTCTCAAAGCTCAGCTCTTCATCCTTTCCCTCGTTGATGTAGTACTTGTGCACAAGGATGTGGTTCACCATCTCAGGATAGGAACCGGGTGAGGTGAAATTGATCTGGTCCATCGGCAGGAATGTGGGGGTGTACTGTGCTATGAAGCGTTCGCGCTCATACTCGACAACACGCTTGGCCAGCTGCTTCATCGTCAGGCCGGCTTCCAGGGCGATCTCGGTATCGAGGCCGACAACCTCGGCATCGATAAACTCAATGCCCTGTGTCTTTGCGACCGAAACCCGATGGTTGCCGTCGCGTACGAAGTACCACTCCCCAACCTTATATACTGAGATCGGGGGCAGGATGATATACTCCATCGCCGCCCTGTCGATGCTCTGCCAACGGGAGCGCAACAGCTCTTTCTTGGGATAGAAGGCAAGGGTGAAGTCCTGATACCGCCCTTCGCTGCCTATGATCTTATCAACCAGGATGGTCTTCATCCCCAGGTATGTCTCATTCTTAGGCTTGATAAGCTCGGTCACCGCATACAAGGAGAGCAGGTCCGTATTCTTCCAGGCAAGGCTGCCGAGCAGGGATTGCATCCTTCCTCGGGTACGGGCCTTTTCAAAATCCTCTCTAGCCTGATTAGATGCGTTAATTGCCACGTTCCTTATCCTTTCCTAGTGAAGGGTCCTCCAGCATGTAGTTCTGAAAGACGTTGATGATCTTGGTTTCCTTATAAACAGTATGCCTGTTTGCATTCAGGTCATGCAAGTGTATATGACCGTGAAGGAGGTACTTTGGCTTGAACTTCTCCATAAAGGTCAGGAAGGTGGCAAACCCCTGGTGACAGCGGTCGGTATCATCGCCAAGTCCGAGGGGGGCTGCATGGGTCAGCAGGATATCGAGGTATCGTCCACGGAATATACGGTTGAACAACAAGTGCGGTA
>CAZGOK010000140.1:0-5807 GCA_964527665.1 uncultured Sphaerochaeta sp. | reverse complement strand
TCAGGGGTGGTGTCTATAAGCAGAGCATGCTCCCCATCCTGGATGAGGATGCTGCTGCGATAGCGCTTGTCGTGAGGGTCAAGGGATGTGCATACTGAACAACCACACCCAACAACGGGAATCCCATGGCTTGTACCGGTGCCCAGGAAGGTCACTTCAAAGGGCTTCATTGAACCTTGTCCACTACTGTATTGATTACATCCTTGACCATACCCTCACCCTGCTTGGCCGCCGCCTTGAGCTTCGCCTGCACCTCGGCACTCCTTAAGAGATCCTGTAGCTTTTCAAAGGCTTCCTTGGTGAATTCGGGGCTGTTCTTTACCTGCTCGATGGCACTGTCTACAGCCGACTGTACCAGAGCGTTATCGGTGCCCTTTCGTGCGGCAAAGCTCACTCCCAAGAACTGGGTGCTCATGCTGGGGGCAAAGAAATAGAGAAGGAAAAATGAGAGCAGCGCTACGAAGAGCGCTGAGAGGAAGAGATGAAAGAAACCCTTGTTTGCCATGGCCATGCTCCTTGCGATTACTTTAGCACACTTACTCAAAGCAGAAAAGCAACTCAGGCCCGGATTTCTCCGGGCCTGGGATGCATTACAAGACTATTGTCTAGATAAGTGAGAAGAGAAAGGAGAGGCCGACCTTGCCCCTTCCGAGAGGAGCATCGAACAGATCCTTAACTTGCTGCCAGTTCTCGAAAGTATAGGTGGTATCAACGGTGTAGTTGAGACCGAGCATCATGTTGCCGATATTGAAATCAAGGGTTGCGCGGTAGGCAACAGGGGACTTGATGAACGCTTCACCAAAGTTACCCCAATCAACAGGAGTTCCAACACTAGAGAGAATATTAATATTACCATCATCATCGATGAGAACGTTGAAACGAGGGCCCATACCTATTCCAAGTCTGGCAATATTCATGATATCCAAGGAGATACCGGCGCTGGTCAGCACCGAGATGCTGGTATAGTCAACGCTTGACCTAGTCTCCCTTCCGAACATACCAACCAGATCAATCTCTGCCAGTGCAATCTTCAAGCGGACATCAGCACCGAATGCATAGTTCTCAAGCTTTAAAGCCTCATCCCCAAAGGAACCGTCATCAATTGATGCGCTTATAGCATCGAAATCCTTGTCGTACCGAGCCGTCGCACCAATACTCAAATTAATCATACCTGCACTGAGTGTGGCAGGAATAAGAACCGCTACTACAATAAGTACTACTAGAAATCTCTTCTTCATTTTTTACCCCTTTTGACCGGTCATACCCGTCATATCATTCTTAATATAACAAATTTAAAACATTTTTAAAGACAACGCAAGAGAAAGAGAACCGCTATTCAGCTGAAACAACTCCATAGGAGAACGAGTTTTGACAAAATTCTTCAATGTGGACTCGCTTTCGAACAGATACCGTACCCTCACCCCAACCTTTCCAAGCTCAAGGCCAAGCCCAAGTTGCATATACAGAGGGCTCTCAAGGAGGGCATCCATGAAGGTAATGTCGCTGGCCATAGCCTTGTTGTCATCACCCTTCAAGCGATAGTACGCACCACCGTTGTCCTTGGTCGAAGGAACATAGGTGACGCTCGGGCCCAAGCCCAACTCCAGGAACACCAAAGAACCAAAGACTGGGAGGTTCAGACTCCCAAATCCAAGCAGCAGGACACCCTGGCCATTATCGGGACACTCTATAGGGAAGCCCATAGCCTGGACCTGCAGAACGCTGAAACGAACAGCGACCTCTCCTCCGAACATCCAGTTCTCAGGGTTTTTGAAACCCTCAGAAAAACTCGTGGAACTTGGTTTGGTGAATGAGCCACCAAAGCCAAGACTTAGATCCAGCAAACTTCTAGCGTTTAACAAAGCAGGAAGTGCAAGAATAACAAGTATGACAGCTAGAAACCTTTTCTTCATAAAACTACAACCCCTCACCTCTATATAACAGAAGAGAGAGGGGTTGGATACAAAAAGATGATAGAATGTTTTTGGTACTTTAGGAATGTTTTTACTGTTTCAGGTCAAAGGCCTTCCAACTCATCCAACCACAACCGTACAGAAGCATCACTGGGCATCCTCCAATCACCACGGGGGGAGAGGGAGACCGAGCCCACCTTAGGTCCATCGGGAAGGCATGAGCGCTTGAACTGCTGGCTGAAGAACCTCCAGTAGAAGGTCCTGAGCCACTTCTTGATAACAGGAGGTTCGTACTCCCCCTTAAAGGCTACTTGGGCGAGGCGCAGGACCTTGGCAGGGCCAAAGTGCAGGCGGACCACCTGATAGAGGAAGAAGTCATGCAGGGCATAGGGGCCCACCACCTCTTCGGTCACCTGGCTTATGGTCCCGTCCGCTGATGCGGGCAGCAGCTCCGGGCTTACCGGCGTTGCTACCACATCAAGGAGGACCTTCTGAATTGCAGGCTCTTCCTTGTTGGCGAAATGAGTGACCAGGTGGCGAACCAGCGTCTTTGGCACCGAGGAGTTGACCCCGTACATCGACATATGGTCCCCGTTGTAGGTTGCCCATCCCAGGGCAAGCTCAGAGAGGTCCCCGGTGCCGACAACCAGGGCCGAGTGCATGTTCGCAAGATCCATCAGGACCTGGGTGCGCTCCCGTGCCTGGCTGTTCTCGTAGGTGACGTCATGGTTTTCTGGGTCCTGGCCGATATCCTTGAAGTGTTGGGTCACAGCCTTCGTTATAGGAATGGTAAGCAGGGTAACCCCAAAGGCCTTGGCCAGGGAGGTAGCATTGCTCTTCGTGCGTTTGGTGGTCCCAAAACAGGGCATGGTGACCGCTATGATGCCTGATCGGTCAAAGCCGAGCATTTCGAAGGCTCTTATCGCTACCAACAAGGCAAGGGTCGAGTCCAAGCCCCCGGAGAGCCCGAGCACCACATGCTCTAGCTTTGTGTGCTCAAGGCGTTTCTTGAGGCCCAGGGCCTGGAGGGTGAGAATCTTCTCACACCGAACAGCCCTCATTTCAGTGTCGGCAGGAACAAACGGAGCCTTGTCTATAGAGCGGGTAAGCACTGTCTCCTGGAGTTTATCTATGGAGAACTCCACGGTAGTATAGCTGTGCCTGCTCTCTCCGAAGGTGTGCATGCGCTGCCTCTCTGAGGAGAGGCGCTGGACATCAAGTTCCGTGCGTACCAGGAGATCTTCTTGGAGGAACTGTTCACCTAGGAGCTTTCCATTTTCGTAGATCAGGTTATGGCCACAGAAGACCAGGTCGGTCGTCGATTCGCCGGGTCCTGCGTTGCAATACAGGTAGCCGCACACCAGCTTGGCACTCTGGATGGAGATCAGGGAACGGCGAAACTCTTTCTTTCCTACCAGCTCATCGCTGGCAGAACAGTTGGCTATGACAGTGGCCCCTGCAAGGGCCATATCGGTGGAAGGACTTTCAGGGACCCAGAGGTCTTCACACACCTCTACGCCTAGGACAAATTCAGGTATGTCTCTACAGGAGAAAAGGAGCTTCGTACCAAAGAGCGTATCCTGACCTGCAAGGCTCACCTGCCTGACATCCTGGGGGGAGAGGTGGAACCACCGCTTCTCATAGAACTCCTGGTAGTTGGGCACATGGCGCTTGGGAACAATGCCAAGGACCTTTCCATCCTGCATCACCACAGCACAGTTGTAGAGGTTTCCAAAAAAGATGAGGGGGGAGCCAACTACAATGACCATATCACTGCCCTTGCTATAGGAGACCAGGGTCTCAACAGCAGCCTTGGCACCCTCCTGCAAGGTTCTTTGCAAGAACAGGTCGGAGCAGGTATAGCCGGTGATGGCCAGTTCAGGGAGAACCAGCAGGGCAAGATGATCGCCCTTGCCCTTGTCGATGGCGCCCTTGATCGATTCTGTGTTGAAAACAGTGTCCGCCACCCTTATCTTGGGGGAAATCGTGCCACAGGCCAGGAAACCGTCTTTCATAGGGTATGCTCCTCTCTGTCCAGGACCGCCACCACTTCCTGATGGAAGGTCTGCGGGTAGAGGTCGAAGACCTTTACCTCCACTACAGTGTAACCGTGCTGGGTGAACCGTTGCAAGTCTCGCGCAAGGGTGACGCTGTCACACGATACATAGATGACCCTTTTGGCTTTCCAGGAGGCTATGAGGGAGGGCAGAGCCTCCTCCAAGCCGGTACGGGGAGGGTCGACGACCACCGTATCTACCGTTTGTTCTTGTTTTTTAGCCCAGAGCTCAACCTTGTCGCTGTACACAAGCAGGCCGGGGACATTGCGCTTGGCAAGGGCAAGACACTCCCTCTGTTGCTCGACTGCGACAAGAAGGCGCCCTTGTTTGGCCAGGAAACTGCTGAAGGTCCCTACCCCACTGTAGAGGTCCATGACCACTTTCCCTTGTGCATGCTCGGCAACATAGTGCACAAGATCGGGCAACAGGAGCTGGTTGCTCTGGAAAAACACATTCGCCGTAACATGGAAAGGATGGCCGGCAACAGTGGTGAGGACCTCCTCATCACCGAAGGAGACCTTCCTGTCCCCTGCAAAGGCATTCACCTCGATGTACTTCCCCTTCCTGACCTTGGAAGAGAACATCTGTTTGCGTGCAGCTTCTATGATCCTGTCCTTCCTTGCCAGCTCGACATTGAGGTCGTCCACAAGGATAGGACAGGTATGTATGGGGACCAGGGAGTTGCTCCTTTTGGCAAGGAACCCGATCTCGCCCTTGGCCATGTCAACATGAAAGCGCACACGGCTGCGATAGGCCCAGCTCTGGGCAGAGGCTGTCTCAGCGAGGACAAACGAATCAGAGGGGAGAGAGCCGATGCGCTCAAGATTCTCCAGGACCATCCTCTGTTTGGCCTCAGGCTGTTTTTCGCTGGCAAGGTGCTGCAGGTCACACCCTCCACACACCCCCCAGTAAGGGCAGGGCGGCTCGACTCGGTCTATAGAGGCATGGGCGATGGTCGCTACCCTAGCCTTTGCATACCCCTTCTTCTCTTCGAAGATGACTACCTCAACGACCTCACCGGGAAGCGCCCCTTCGACAAAGAGGCTCTTGTTGGATTCCAGGCGGGCAAAGCCACTGCCCCCCTGGACCAGTTTCTCAATGGTTGCTTGCATCGGCAAACTCCTGGGCATAGGAGGCGATAAGACCCATCCCCTCCTGCCAGAAAGCCTCGCTTGTAATGTCACAGCCAAGCACGAGCGCCACCTCCTGGGCGGAGGCGCTTCCAGTCTTTTCCAATAGGGCGCGGTACTTTGTTGCAAAACCCGGGCCATCCTTCTCCTTCTGTGCATAAAGGCCAAGGGCGAAGAGCTGGCCAAAGGCATACGGGTAGTTGTAAAAGGAGAGGTCGCTGCTGTAGTAGTGCCCCTTCACAGCCCACATGTAGGGGTGGTAGACCGAAAGGGCGTCCCCATAACTACGCTTCTGGGCATCAAGCATAAGGGAGGAAAGCTCATCAGCGACAAGCTCGCCTTGTGCACGAGCTTCAAACAGATCGCTTTCAAAGTAGAACCGGCTGAGGATATCAACACAGACCTGGGTGGTATCTTGCAGGAAATGCTCTATGAGGGTAAGACGTTCTTCAGGGCTGCAATCGCTGATGGCACCCTGGAACACGACGTACTCGCTGAAGATGGAGGCAGTCTCTGCCAGTGTCATGGGGTAGCTTCGCAGGAGGTTACTCTGAGGAAGGACCACGCTGTCATGGTAGGCGTGCCCCAACTCATGGGCCAAGGTCGACAAGCTGTTGAAGGAGCCGTCAAAGTTGGAGAGGATCCGGCTCTCCTGGGCAAGGGGGAAGGAGGTGTCGTAGGCTCCTCCCACCTTCCCTTTCCGGCTC
>CAZGOK010000139.1:0-5820 GCA_964527665.1 uncultured Sphaerochaeta sp. | reverse complement strand
CATGACGTTCTCATGTGTCGTTGCATACGTACTCAACAACACTATAACACACACTACTAAAATCGGATACACCAAAAATACGTAAATAAGGCTAATTTAAGCGGTTAAAGAGAGAAAAAGAACGCCTGTGACAACAAATATCACAGGCGTTTCCTCTTATTTTCGCATTAGACTCACTTACATCAAGTCTTTGGGCTTACGAGCAGTATTGCCAGATTTCTCGCAATATGCAACATGGCGAAGTTTGCCATTCTCGAATATAGCCTTCATTTTGATTACACCGCCCCAGCGGCTTGTCAGTGCCTTGGCACCATCACGGCGCGCATTCTTTGATACATGTCCTGCCATATAACTATCCCTCCAAAGGTAACAATTTCTTCGTCACTATAACGAATTGTACAAGGGAAGTCAAATCCCCAATAGCAATACTATAACCACTTATTGCACAATTATCAATCCACCCGTATTATCAAGGTATGATTCATAGCAAAGAACAAGCCCATGCACTGCTCAAAAAGGTATTTCTGATCCCTGTATACCTCTACAAAGGGATGCTCTCACCTTTTTTTGGCAGCAGCTGCATATATCACCCAAGCTGCTCCTCCTTCATGGTGGAAGCGGTCATGAAACACGGAATACTCAAAGGAACTGTCATGGGAACTGCCAGAATTCTACGATGCAGCCGCCTTTTCATGGGAGGGGACGACACCGTCCCTGAAGCCTGGTCCTGGAAACAAATCAAGGAAGGGTTCATCCTGTATAGAAGAAGATAATCTGCGAAAAAATCAGCAAACCAATCAGCGTGACAACTCCTTCACAAAAGGGATCAGCACTGAAAGGGCATTCTCATTATGCCCCCCCTCGGGGATGATGATATCGGCAAAGACCTTTGTCGGCTCAATGAAATTGAAGTGCCCGGGGCGGACCACCTCCAGATACTGGTTGCACACGCTCTCCACAGTCCTGCCCCTCTCTGCAATATCGCGCTTCAAGCGCCTGATGAACCTGATGTCATCAGGGGTATCGACATACAGCTTCAGATCCAGAAGGTCCCTCACATTTTGCTCATAGAGCACCATCAGGCCCTCAATGATGACCAAAGGCTTAGGCTCGACCAGGACAGACTCGTCCTTACGCCTGTGATGCACAAAATCATAGAGAGGCATCTGAATCGGCTTGCCCTCCTTGAGCAGGCAGAGATGCTCATACAGCAGTTCCATATCAAAAGCATCGGGATGGTCAAAGTTGAAGGCCGTGATGTTCTCATTGCTGATATACGAAGCAGATCGATAATAGTTGTCCTGAGGGATAAAGACAAAAGACGAACAGACCTCGCCAATCTTCCTTACTATTGTGGATTTTCCCGAACCCGATCCTCCGGTAATACCGATGATCTTCACTTCCCTCATCTCTGACTCCTTAGCATCATACAACTCTCAAGCCCCTCAAAGGGAGGCCTCTTGGGAAAATACTCCAAACCGATATTGCCTGTATAGCCCAAACCTTCAAGAAACGAGAAAATCCTGCGGTAACTCAGTTCCCCGCTGTTGAGTTCTGCCCTGCCGGGCACTCCCCCTGCACGGATATGGCCGATCCAAGGCAGATACTTCTCCAACCTTATGCATATGTTGCCTTCGCTTATCTGCTGGTGATAGATATTATACAGCAGTTGCACATGAGGATCATCGACGATTTTAAGCACTGCTGCAGCATCCCCTGTACGGCTCAAGGCGTAGCCCTTGTTGTCGATGCGGGTATTCCTAGGCTCGATAAGCAGGTGACACCCATATTTTTCCAGCAAGGGAATGCACAACTCCAAACCCACTACCATCGCCTCAAGCTGTGCCTCATGGCTTTCCTCGGTAGCAGAGCCCACACCACAGACAACAAGACGGTTTCCAAACACCTTGGTCATCTCCAAGGCCTGGTGAAGATGTTCGACAAACTGGGTATGCAGTGAACTATCTGCCAGGGAACTCTCAGGCATACCCATGGCATGGCATGCAAGCGAAGAGTTTTTGAGCAAATCGACCAGGACAGAGCTATCCTGCTGGGGAAAGCCCTTCCACTCCACATAGCGATACCCCATCCCATGGAGCTTCTTCAGCTGGTCTAGGGAGGGAACACTCTGGAAAATCGTATCCAAACTTACGCTGTACTGCACTATTTCACTCCAAATGAGAACATCGTCGTGTGTTTGTAGACGGAGGTGCTCTCCAACAAACACGAGGGGAAGTTGGGATGGTTTGGGCTGTCGGGGTAGAACTGTGTCTCAAAACAGACCCCCCCATGCTGCGGATATCCGACCCCAGCCTTACCGATGGTCTTGCCATCGAGAAAATTACCCGAGTACATCTGCACCGCTGGAAGCGTTGTACTTATCCGCATGGTGCGCCCCGATGCCGGATCATATACCTGGGCAAATTCAAAAAGATGTGAATTGTGCTTGGCAAGCACAAAGCAGTGGTCATACCCACCTGCCTCCTCAATATCCCTGCCCAAAGGCTTTTTCTTGGTAAAGTCAAAGGGGGTGCCCTCCACATCGCGCACCTCTCCGGTGGGTATGAGGTGCTCATCCACAGGCAGGTACCGGTCACAATTGAGCAGGACCTCATGCTTGAGGACAGAGCCGCTGGCAGCCCCTCCCAAGTTGAAATAACTGTGGTTGGTAAGGTTCATCAAGGTTTTCTGTGTGGTGGTTGCCTCACTCTCGATGACAAGCTCACCACTGGGGCGAAGCAGATAGGTTACTGTGCAGTTCACAGCCCCGGGGAGGCCCCCATCCCCATCAGGGCTGTACAGGCTCAGGACAACACCCGGACAGCCTGACCACTCAAACGGCTCCATGTGCCAGTTCTTCCATCCAAAGTTGCTCGCTCCACTGTGCAGCGAGTTCTGTCCATCATTGGTCTCCATCTGGTATTCCACCCCGTCAATGGAAAACTTGCCCTGTGCTATCCGGTTGGCAAACCTGCCCACTATCTGTCCAAAATAGGTGGTGGAAGCAAGATTGTCCAAAGGGTCGTCAAAACCCAGGACAATATCGCGGACCGAACCATAGCGGTCAGGGACCTTCAAAGACTTGAGCACCCCACCCAGGCTGAGTATTTCAGCGGAGTATGGGCCACTGGCCAGTGAGACCAAATAGATATTTTCGCCATCTTTTGTTGTTCCAAAAACTTGTTTCTTCAGCATCATAGAGCTCCCTGATGAATCATAGGTATGTATTGATGAGTATACACCCCCTTGGAGGAGGCAACAACCAACAAATATACAAATACGGCTACTAAACCGGCTAAACCTGATTTCAGATAGCAGGTCAATAGGGAGTGGACAAGCATATAAAAAGCAAACCTGACCCCAACACAGAGCATGAGCCCCCACTTCAATGGGAGCTCATGTATCCTAAAGCTGTTCACACTCTGTAAGGATTATCAGGTATGCCCGGACTGTATCAAACGCACTTCCTAGGAGGAAGCTTCGTCACTCTTCAGGACAGCGAGGAACGCACTTTGGGGGATCTCAACGTTCCCTACCATCTTCATGCGCTTCTTGCCTTCCTTCTGCTTCTCCAGCAACTTGCGCTTCCTGCTGATATCTCCACCATAACACTTGGCCGTGACGTCCTTGCGGAAAGCTGTGATGGTCTCTCGGCTTACGATCGTACCACCGATGGTGGCCTGGATCGCTATCTTGAACTGCTGGCGGGGGATCTCACCACGGAGGCGGTTACACACCTGTCTGCCACGAACCTGGCTGTTACCCCTGAATACCAGCTGGCTCAAGGCATCGACGGGCTCGCCGTTGACCAGGATGTCCAGCCGGACAAGGTCAGTCGTCTTATAGGCCTGCACCTCATAGTCAAAGGAGGCATACCCGCGGGAAATGGACTTGAGCCTGTCGTAGAAGTCAAACAGGACCTCAGCAAGAGGCATGTCATATACCAGCTCGACACGCTTCTCATCGAGATAGTTCATCTCCTTCTGATTTCCACGCTTCTCCAGGCAAAGATTGATGATCGGGCCAACGAACTTGGTCGGGGTTATCACACTTGCCTTGATGTACGGCTCCTCTGCATAGTCGACCTGCATCGGGTCCGGATATTCCAACGGGTTGTCAATATATTTGGTCTCACCGTTCTTCATATGGACAATGTACTTTACCGAGGGGCTGGTGAATACGATGGAGAGATCGAACTCGCGCTCAATGCGTTCCTGCACAACCTCAAGATGCAACATGCCCAGGAAACCACACCTGAAACCGAAGCCCAAGGCAGCTGAGCTGTCCTTTTCATAGATGAGGGAGGCATCGTTGAGCTTGAGCCGCTCAATGGAGCTGATCAACTCTTCATAGTCGTTTGTATCCACAGGATAGATGGAGCTGAAAACCACAGGCTTCACCTCCTTGAATCCCGGCAAGGGAACTTTCGCCCCTTTGACCGTAGAGGTAATGGTATCACCGACTCCGACATCACTGATGGTCTTGATACCTGCTATGCAGTAGCCGACATCCCCATACCTGAGCTCACTCTTCTTTACCAGACCCAGCTGGAAGACTCCAAGCTCCTCGATCTTGTAGGTGGAACCGCCATGCATGAACCTGACATCCTGCCCTTCGCGTATCATCCCATCAAAAACCCTGAAGTGGACGATGACACCACGGTATGCATCATAGTGGGAATCAAAGATAAGTGCCTGCAAAGGGGCGTCAGAGCTCCCCTTGGGGGGCTCTATATACTCGACTATCGCCTCGAAAAGTGCGGCTACACCCACCCCTGTCTTTGCACTGACCTGCACAGCCATATCGCTGTCCAAGCCCAGGTCATTATCGATCTGGTGCAGGCAAGCGTCGATATCTGCTGAGGCAAGGTCAATCTTGTTGATCACAGGGATGATGGTCAGGTTGTGCTCCACCGCCATATAGAGGTTGGCGATTGTCTGCGCCTCGACACCCTGGGAGGCATCGATAAGCAACAGGGCACCCTCACAGGAGCTGATCGCCCGCGAAACCTCATAGGAGAAGTCCACGTGTCCCGGGGTATCGACCAGGTTCAGGGTATAGGTATTGCCATCCTTTGCAGTGTAGGGAATGCAAACCGCCTGACTTTTGATGGTAATCCCGCGTTCGCGTTCAATATCCATATTATCAAGCATCTGCGCCTGTGAAGGCCCGCGGGAGGTGCCGAACTTGGCTGTTTCGATAAACCGGTCGGCAAGGGTTGACTTGCCGTGGTCAATGTGGGCAATGATACAAAAGTTTCTCGTAAATTTGGAGTCGGTTGGCATAGGTATCCTTATTCTTTCTCTGTCTCGCTCTCATCTTTCGGCGGAGCTTTCTTCTGTGCGGACTTAGCTTTCTTCTTAGCAGGGTGCTTGACCTGCCTAGGGGTGGAGACCCAAGGCTCAAACCCAAGCAGAACGCGAATCTGAGCATCATCGAGGGTCTCTTTTTCGACCAGCTCAAAGGTAAGGATGTCCAGCTCCTCACGCTGTTCGGAAAGGATGTTCCTCACGTCCAGCATAGCCTCGTCAAGGATCTTGTGAATCTCCTTATCGATCTGGTTTGCCGTCTCGTTGCTGTACTCCTTGCGCTGGGATATCTCCCGGCCGAGGAACAGGGGCTCGGACTCATCTGCATAATTGACAAAGCCCAAACCACTCATACCCCACTCGGTGACCATCCTGCGTGCAAGGTCGGTGGCCTGCTTGATATCGTTGCTGGTCCCTGTGGTGGTCTCGCCATAGACAAGCTCCTCAGCGACATAGCCACCCATCGTCACCTTGATCCAGTCAAGGAGCATGGAACGGTTCTTGGTATAGG
>CAZGOK010000138.1:0-5839 GCA_964527665.1 uncultured Sphaerochaeta sp. | reverse complement strand
ACGGCCAGGTAACCGCCGGAGATACAATTCTCAAGTCGAATGCCCATAAGGTGAGATACCTTTTTGACGGAAAGGTCATCACCGGGTTCGCAGGGACCACAGCAGATGCATTCACGTTGTTTGAGCTGTTTGAAGTGAAGCTGAAGCAGTATAACGGGGACCTGACGCGATCTGCTGTCGAGCTAGCCAAGCAGTGGCGCACCGACAGGCAGTTGCGCCAGCTTGAGGCCATGATGCTCGTCAGTGACGGCACAAAGGTTTTTCTCATCAACGGGGCAGGGGATGTCGTGGATCCCGAGCGTGATGCCATAGGGATCGGCAGCGGAGGGAACTACGCCCTTGCCGCCGCCTTGGCCTACCTGGAAGCCGCTCCTGAGCTTACCGCCAAGGAGATCGCCGTCAAGAGTGTGGAGATAGCCGCAAAACTCTGCATCTATACCGATGACTCGATCATCGTCAAGGAACTGTAACAATATGCCATATAGCAAGAGTATGAAACTCGACGAGATGAAACCAAAGCAGATAGTCGAGGAACTGGACAAATATATCATAGGACAGGACAAGGCCAAGCGTACCATCGCTGTGGCAATTCGCAACAGGACCAGGCGCAAGCGCCTGCCGGACAACATTCGTGATGAGGTCTCCCCAAAGAACATCATCATGATAGGGCCCACAGGAGTGGGAAAGACCGAGATAGCACGGCGTATAGCCAAGCTGTCCAATGCACCCTTCATCAAGATCGAGGCAACCAAGTACACCGAGGTTGGGTATGTCGGGCGCGATGTCGAGTCCATCATCCGTGACCTGATGGGCATCGCTGTCCAGCAGGTGAAGACTGAGCTTGCAGAGGCCCAGGGGGACAAGGTGGCCGCTCGTGTTGAGGAGCGGTTGCTTGACCTCCTGCTTCCCTCAGTGGGAAAAGAAAGTGAACCAAACAATAATTCCAAGGACATAACTCCAGAGGGAGTTCCCTATACCGACAACAAGATGGCAACACGGGAGAAATTCCGAAAGATGCTGCAAGAGGGCAAGTTCGACGAAAAAGAAGTCGAGGTGAATGTACAGAGCAAGAAGAAGATAGGCATTGAAGTCCTCGGACAGGGAAATATGGACGACCTGCAGGATGCCATGCAGAGCCTCGGCTCCATTTTTGGTGGTGGCAAGGGCCAGGCGCGCAAGCTTTCCATCAAGCGGGCAAGGGAAATCTTCACAGAAGAGGAGACCGACAAGGCTGTGGACACCGACCGGGCCGTCGATGAGGCTAAAGAGCGCGTCGAGCAGATGGGCATTGTCTTCATTGATGAGATCGACAAGGTCGCAAAGACCGGTGGCGCCTCCAGTGGCGTCGATGTCTCCCGTGAGGGAGTGCAGCGCGACATCCTTCCCATCGTGGAAGGGACCAGTGTCGCTACCAAGTGGGGTGTCATTGACACCACACACATCCTTTTCATTGCCAGTGGTGCCTTCCACGTTGCAAAGCCCAGTGACCTGATCCCTGAACTGCAGGGACGCTTCCCCTTGCGTGTCGAGCTCGATGCCCTGAGTGCCAATGATTTCTACAGGATCCTCACAGAACCTGCCAATGCGATCACGATGCAGTACAGGGAGTTGCTCAAGACCGAAGGGGTCACCATCATCTTTACCGATGAGGCCATCAGGCGCCTGAGCGACATCGCCTATGAGGTGAACAACACCAATGACAACATTGGGGCCAGAAGGCTTTTCACCATCATGGAGAAGCTGCTTGAGGAGCTCTCCTTCAGCGCTGACGAGCTCAGCGGCCAGGAGATCACCATAACAGACAAGTATGTTGATGAGCGCCTTGGGGATGTTGTACAGAACCAGGACCTTTCGAAGTTCATTCTCTAACAAGGAGCTGCCGTGGATTTCCTATCCCTTGATGCGCAAGATTATGAAACTGCACTCAAAGAGGCCCGTACGGCGTACGGGTCCTCTGTGCGTGTGCATACCCGTAAGGACTACCTTGTAAAGAAGGGTATGAGAAGCCAGAGGCGGTGCACCATCACCTTCTACCTGGTGGAGGACAAACCCCATCCTGTCCAGGATCGACAGGATGGCAGGGAAGAAGAAACCCTGCTTGAGGGTAAGGAGCAGCAACAACAGCTGTTGACCGACCTGCTACAGGAGAACGACTTTTCCGACGAGTATGTCGGACAGGCTTTGCAAAGCCTCCTTCAAGAGAGGCAGTTCAAGACTCTCAAGGAGCTTGAGATGGCTCTATTGGAGCATATCCTTGAAAATGTACGCTTCAACCACAGCCAGTATATCCTGCCCAAGCAGTTCTTTGTCCTTTTGGGACCTGCCGGGGTGGGCAAGACAACCACCTTGGTGAAGATGGCGATGTTCTATCTGAAGACAGACTCTGCCCATAAGGTTGCGCTACTCTCTCTGGACTCCTACAGGACAGGGGCGACAGACCAGATCGAGCAATTTTCCAAGGATTTCGGCCTGGACCTCTTTCATGCGCATACCGAGCAGGAGCTATCAGAGCTGCTGCCCATCCTGGATACCTACTCCCTTGTCCTGGTCGACACCATGGGCAAGAGTGCCAACCAAGGCGAGCTTGCCCTCCACCTGAAGAGCCTCCTGATGGTCCTTCCCCAAGATAGATGTTCCCATGCCCTGGCAGTCAGTGCCTCCCACAAGGGTAGGGACCTCGAACGCTTTGTAAAGCTGTTCTCTTCCTTCCCGCTGGAATCACTGGTGGTCACCAAGCTTGATGAGACTGAGGATATCGGCAATGTCCTCAGTGTTAGCAAGAGCAGCACCCTTCCCTTGTTGTTCTTCACCAATGGACAGAAGGTTCCCGAGAACCTCATGAAGGCGACAGGGGAGGTCATCCTCTCATACCTGCGTGGGTTCTCCTTTGACCTATTGGCGTTGGGTCAGAACCAGAACCAGAATAAAAATGACAGGTGACAAAAAGAAGTAGGAAGACGGCTCAGAGGTACAATACCTGTAGTGAAGTATTGTTCTGATGGTCCTACGTCATTTCCTCACAGAGAAACCAAGATACATTTTCACATTCAACTGGAAAAATTCTTCCTCAAATCCGCTGCTAGTAGTGGATGCAGTCCTAAAGTAATAATATCTGCCAGCATCAAATATCATGGATGTGCCCATGACAACAGCTACATTTTCACTTACTGGGTATGTAGTGGCTACATCTAAAATTATTCCCACATCAAACATCATATACCTGTAATAAGTATCAGAAAGCATGGTTACACTAAGGTTCGGACCTATGGTGAGTAATGCGTCGATTCCCCTAGGTTTGTACTTCATTGTAGCACCACCAAAACCAGAATATTTAAAGGATATCTTGTCAATTGTATATCCGATGGGCAGTTCAAGCGTTGTCCCGAAAGAGCTTCCAATTGTACTGTCATCAAACTGAGAGGATCTTAAATACATCCCTATAGAATCAATCTGCCTTAATTCGTTGTCAAAGGAATATTGGAAAAACAAAGCATTCGTACTGTTTTTTTCCGGTGCGGCAGAAAGGGAAAATGATGCAATGAATAACACAATGTAAACAGTGAGTTTAATTTTCTTTGCCATACGGATTCCTCAATATGATTGTATTTTATCTTGTATCTACCTGTAGGAGATCCCAAGCTAATATGTTAGCTCTCAGCTGAAATCTATAAGCATACTATCGTAACTACAGACATTTTTGTGATTTTTCTTGGGAGGAAAGATAGTCTTTGTGTAAGGATACAACCATAATAGCTTATGCTCAAACAAGAAAGGAGCAATAAGGCTTGATGATCAAACATAAAAATAAATACTAAAAGTAGATAGATGAGTAAAAATGCTATGGGTCAAGTATAAGAATCCTTACCGTTTCCCCGAGCGGTCGCTCACTACCTTCCCCTGGCTGACCAGCGACCCTATGATCTTGCCTATGGCAGGAGCGGCTATGTTGCTTCCCCATTGGGTGTCCCCCTTGGGGTTCCCTGCAGCCACGTAGATGATGTAGTTTGGCTTGTCCAAGGGAACGATGGCAAGTGTCGATGCAAGGACTGTCCCCCCCTCATAGCTATTGGTTTCCGGGTTCATAATCTGCGAGGTACCGGTCTTGGCCCCGATGCGAACCCCCTGGATGGCAACTGCCCTGGCAGTGCCCCCTTTCTGGGTTGCCTCTTCCATGGCAGCTAGGACTGAAGAGGCGACAGAGGGGGCTATCACCCTATCGACAACAGTACGTTCACGCCTAAAGGAAACGGTACCGTCTTGGGCATACCTGCGTTCAAGGATGAGGTGAGGCTGTAGGAGATCTCCTGCATTGGTGAATGCTGTTGCAGCCACTGCAAGGTGCAATGCTGTGGTGGAGAGCTCCTGTCCAAAGGAGATGGTTGCCTCCGACCTTCCCGACCACTTTGAGGTATCGGCAATGGTGGAGCGTGTTTGTGAAGGCAGGTTGATAGCGTAGCTTGAGTTGAAACCGAAGCGGTTCAACCCTGCATAAAACGTTTCAGGGTCTGTCTGCATTGCCCAGTGTGAGATAGCCCCGTTGCATGACTTGGCTATCATGGTGTTGGGATCGACCGTTCCATGGGCTGAGGTGCAGACTATGGTGGTCTTTGCACCCTTGCCTGTGGTAAAGGTGTACGATCCGTCACACTGGAAGGGTTCTGCCAAGTCAGCCTGGCCGGCTTCCATGACAGAGGCAAGGCTAAAGACCTTGAAGACCGACCCTGGTTCGTAGAGATAGTTGACGACGTGGTTGCGCTTTTGGATGTCAGTGGACTTTGCAAGGGCGTTGGGGTCATACCAGGGGTAGCTGCTCATGCCCAGGATGTCCCCATTCTGGGCATCAAGGACTATGGCGATGCCATAGTCGGGGTTGTGCTCGTCTGCGATGTTTTGCATCTGCACATCCAGGAGGTACTGTATGTCGATGTCCAGCGTCAGCGTGATGTCCTCTCCAAAGGTCGGCTCGTCCGTTCCTAGAGCGGGATAGGGGTTCAGGAAGGCTTCCTGGGTCAGCTCCACCCCCTCCGACCCCTCGTTGTCGATGTTGGTGAAGCCTATGGTCTGGGATGCGTGGAAGGTTGCAGGGTAGTCGCGCCCCATGCTCTTTACCACTGATACCTGCTTGGTGAGATTGGTTCGGGTAAGCTCGGACAGGAGGGGGGCGACCAGGGATGGGTCTATCTTTTTCCTTATCTGGGCATAGGTTGTGTAGGCAGCTGCCTGTTCCTGGATCTGGGTAGGGCTCATCCCTACAAAGGGGGCAACCACCTCTGATACCAAGGTGAGGTCCTCTATCATGGTGAGATGAAAAAAAACTCCCCAGTATGGGGTCTGAATGGCAAGTATTTTACCATTTCGGTCGTATAGGGTCCCCCTTACGACCTCTTTGGAGACAAGGGGGTTCTGGTAGGTTTTCCTCTGGGGCCCCTGGCTATAGATGACAAAGCCTATCCTCATAAGCAAAATCAACAGCAATAGCAGCGTAAGGGAGAGGAAGAACCGGTAATATGAGCGATTTGGACTGGTATCCATGATTTATTTATATTACTATGTAAGAAAGGTAATGTCGAGTTATGGCTAAAGACAACTACGATGATATGATGGATAGGTCTGAAAAAGGATCTTCCCGAGGTGATAGGAATGAAAGACCTTCAAAGGGCCTTATCTGGACCATCGCCTTAGGGATAGCTATCTGTGTCGTTGTAATCATTGTCTGGTACCAGTTCTTTCCCAACAATCCTGACCGGGGCGACAGCAGGCCCCTAGCTACCGAAGTCTCCGCCAAGAAGGTTGAGATTGTGCCCGATGCACCGCAGGTGCTTCCCCCCACCGCCTTGAA
>CAZGOK010000137.1:0-5876 GCA_964527665.1 uncultured Sphaerochaeta sp. | reverse complement strand
GCTCTGTTCGTGCCTCTGGCATCACCCATCGTTGTTTGTTACAGCCCTAGCCTCTTCTTCATCCCCTCTACATTCCTGCCGAACTCAGCACTTGCCCTGTCAAGGTCGGCAAGGATCTCGGCATAGGGTTTGCCTGCACTCTGCCTGGCAGCTCCTATGGTAGTGAGGCATTCGTTCTCATCCATGAAGGCGACACTCTCAACGAGGTGTTCCTGGTCCTCTTCAGGGATGACCATGAAGCCGTGCTTGTCAGAGTGGATGAGGTCCCCGGACTGTATTGCACAACCGAAGACAGTGACACTCTCTCCCCAGGAGACAGGCACTGAGTAGGCGTGGCCCACACAGAGCCTTCTTGCCAGTGCCTTGAAGCCTGCATTGGTCATCTCATCGACATCGCGGATCGCTCCTTCTGTTATGGTCCCCACGCATCCTAGGGCTTTGTGCATGTTTGCATTGACCTCACCCCAAAAGGAGCCGATGATGGCTTGCGGTGAATCAAGGTCCTGCATCACCACAATCTTGGGTCCTGGCAGGGAAGCGACATAGTGGCGGTACTCACACCACTTGGCAGCATTGTCGTTGTAGTGTGCCTTGTTCCCCGGCTGGCATTTCACGGTGATGGCGTACCCTATCATAGGGCCCATCTGGGGCATGAAATCCCTTGTCTCGTCCCTATTGCATCTAAGGGAGAGCCTTTCGGCCTTGGTAATTGCCTCCCAACCATTGTAGATAGTGGGTGTATTCCATCGTTTGAGCTTCAGCATCTGTGCATATGTGAGCATAGTCACTCCTATCAAGTTAGTATGCACATGAGTATAGCTGACATGAGCACCTAGAGGGTATTCAAAAAGATGGGCTGTGCAGATTCTTTTGCTCTTTATCTCTCAACCTGTGCGGTTTTACTGTCAAACGACGTTTTCTTTGCTATACTGGGGAATCGGAGGAACGATGCAGGAAACACTCAGACGGTATGCCCGTCTTATTATAGAAATACAGCTCAAGCTACAAAGAGGCGATGCCCTCTCCATCAACACTGAGAGCAGCACCATGGCGTTTGCCAGGATGCTGGCTACCCAGGCGTGCGAGTCCACCATGCAGACGGTCAACATTGTGGAGACCAACCATGGCAAGATAGCACAGGTGGTGGAGTTCGACCCTGTTGAGCACAGGATCAAGAGGCCACCGGTAACCGGGTACGTGATGTGCCACCTTGTGGATCTGGACAACTGCCCCTACGTCACCGACGAAGGGGTATCTTCCCTCGCCCAGGAGGTTACCAAGCTCGGCACCTACGGCCTGCTCAGCGACCCGGTCTTCCTTGACCGCCGCATTGCAGTACCTTGGGCCAACATCCCCTTGCCTGGCCCCCTGTGGGCTATGCAGCTGTTGGGAAAGGCAGCTTCCGAAGAGGATATGTGGCAACTTTTTTCTAAGATCTACAGGCTTGAGGATGACCACGGCCTGAAATTCTGGCATGACCAGGCCAACTTGCTAGAGTACCGCAAGCAGCAGCTCAACAAAAAGGGCAAGATCAAGCTCACCATCGAAGGGGATGGGTGCTCCCTACAGGCAACCACAGCGGACAGGACCACTTGGGCAGGAGGAAGTTCTTCGGTGTCCAGCGGAAGGACCTTCCTACCAAGCTTGCCTATGCAACATGTCCATACATCGCTGGACACCAGTACAACCGAAGGGGAGCTGAGTGCAATGAGGCCTTTTCTCCTGTTGGGGAAAGTGGTTGAAGATGCCTCCTTTACCCTATCAAAGGGAAAGGTCGTATCCTACAGCGCACACAAGGGAGAAGAGGCACTTGATGCGTTCTTTGCCATTGATGAGGGAGCCGGCTTGGTTTCGGGCATCTCGCTTGCAGATAACGACACCATTGAGAGCCGTTACGTGAAAAGTGCGATACATCCCCATTTCAATGCTGAAATCACCACGGCCCTGATCCTGGGTGGCTTCTCCCTGAGCACCCTGACAGACCAGAGCAGTGACGAAGAGATCGATGCCTCACACCTTGCACGTTCGCTTGTGCGCCTGGCGATCCCCATAGGAAGTGATTCACTATCCATACTAGCCACCGATGAGGCGGGAAAGCAGACCACGCTCATGGATGACGGAGTATGTGAACTATAGGAGCGAGCAATGAATGAGACGGTATTGGACACCTACGCGGACCTGGTTATTCTCAAGGGAATAAACCTGAAGAAGAATAAAAGTGTAGCCATCATGACAGGACCGGGCACCTACTACTTTGCCAGAGCCCTTTCCAAGGCTGCCTATCGTCATGGGGCGCTCTATGTGCATGTGCTCCTGGATGACCTTGATGTGCTTGCCTCACGCCTGGACAACCAGAATGAGGAACAGCTTGAGCACACCCCCGCATTCATCCGTAGCCTGGACTATGAGATGGTTGCAGAAGGTTGGTCATATATCCGGATAGACAGCACCGAAGACCGCCTTGACCATGCGCCTCTGCACCAGGAGAAGAACCAGATCTACGGAACGGCCAAGCGTGAATTCTCCCTCACCCGCCTGAAAAAGACCATGCGCCATGAACTTCCCTGGTGCGTGGTTGCTGCCCCCGGGCCCCGTTGGGCGCGCCAGGTCCTTGGAGAATATGCGACAACGGCTGACCTGCTGGAGGTGTTGAAACCAATCCTACGCCTCGATCACGAGGATCCTTGTGCTGCATGGGACGAGCACGGCCTGATGCTAAAGAAAAGACAGCAGCGGCTCGATGAGATGCATATAGAGAGCCTGCACTTCAAAAGCCCGGTTACCGACTTCACCATAGGCTTTACCGAACATGCACGGTTTCTTGGGGGTAGCGAGATGCTCCCTGATGGTACCCCCTTCTTCCCCAATCTCCCTACAGAGGAGATATTCACCACCCCAGACAGGATGATGGCCAACGGATATATCACCACCACGCGCCCTGTATCGGTGCTCAACTGCAGGACCGAGGAGGTGCGTCTGGTCTTCAAGGATGGCAAGGTTGTACAGTATTCGGCAAAGGTGGGCAAAGAGATCCTGGATGCCTTCTTCGCCATCGATGAGGGGACCAAGCGCATTGGCGAGTGTGCCCTCGTCGACGAGTCCAGCCCCATCGCCCAAAGCGGGCTTGTCTTCGATTCTATCCTGATAGACGAGAATGCATCCTGCCATATAGCGCTCGGGGATGGCTACCCTACCTGCCTCTCCCATGGGTCGAGCCTGACCACTGAGGAGAGCCTGAACAAGGCAGGGTGCAATACCTCCCTGATGCATGTTGATTTCATGGTCGGGTCAAAGGAAATGTCCATCACCGCACGCACGCGTGAGGGAATGGACATCCAGATAATGAAGATGGGTCTGTTTACCTTCTAGTTCAGCGTTGCAATGAGGCGCAGCCCTTCAAGGGTGTGCATGGGAGCAACCTGGTTGATGCGACCAATGAGGGGGGCAATGGTGGTGCTAAGGCCCCCTGTCGCTATGACAAAGAGCTCGCTGCCGAGCTCCTGCTCACTTCGCTCTATGAGCGAGGTGACCATCCCTGCATAGCCGAACATGATGCCGCTACGTATGGAGTCCTGGCTGTTCCTGCCGATGACCCTTTCAGGAATCCTCAGTTCGACCTGGGGAAGCTGTGCTGTGTTCCCATAGAGGGCGTTTACCGCCGTCACAAGGCCAGGGGCGATGGAGGCACCAAGCACCGACCCGTCAGAGCCTACCATGCTGAAGGTAAGGGCAGTGCCAAAGTCAACCACCATCACAGGTGAGTGCGGATGCATGTGGTGGGCCTGGGCGAGGTTGCACAGCAGGTCAGAGCCCAGCTCCACAGGAATCGTCTCATTTCTGAGCCCTGTGTTGATGAACCTGTCCACCATAAGGGGCTGCACGTCAAACAAGCGGATGATATTCTTCTGGACCGAGCGGGTAAGGTTGGGTACAACCGAACTGATCACCGATCGGTTGATATCCTGCTTGCGTATGCCCGCATGGGTCAGCAAGCTCTCCAAGACGACAAAATACTCATCACTGGTTTTCTTCAGGTCACTATAGATACGGAAGGATTCCACCCAGGCTTCGTCGTCATGGACAGCTATCACAATATTTGAGTTTCCAATGTCTACAGCAATGAGCATAGAGCCTCCTACAGTGCTACAGTATGGGGAGAATCAGCATACATCTCGTTACGAAGGGCCTTGATGGTCGGGTCACTATAATACTCTTCAAACTTCATCATCCTGTCAATGACCCCATTGGGAGTAAATTCAATGATGCGGTTGGCAATGGTAGCGACAAACTGGTGGTCATGGCTGTTGAACAGCAAGATTCCCTTGAAATCGATCAGCCCATCGTTCAATGCGCTGATGGCCTCAAGGTCAAGGTGACTGGTCGGCTCGTCGAACATCAGGACGTTGGCCTGCTCCAGCATCATCCTTGAAAGCAGACACCTCACCTTCTCCCCACCAGAGAGGACCGTACAGTCCTTCAGTGCCTCATCACCACTGAAGAGCAACCTGCCCAGGAATGAGCGGATATAGGTATCGTCCTTCTCCTCACTGTACTCCCTGAGCCAGTCGGTGATGGGCATATGCTCGGCAAACAGGTGGCTGTTGTTCTTGGGAAAATAGGAGAGGCTGGTGGTGACGCCCCAGGTGTAGGTCCCTTCATCAGGTTCAATGCGTCCGGCCAGGATGTCAAACAAGAGTGTCTTGGCAAAGTGGTCAGGCCCTACAAAGGCGACCTTATCCCCACCATTGAGGACCAGATTGTAATTGTCCAGAACCTTGACCTCATCAACTACCTTGGTCAGGCCCTTCACCTCAAGGATATTTTTTCCAGGTTCGCGAAGGGGTTTGAAGGCAATGTAGGGAAAGCGCCTCAAAGAGGGCTTGATGTCATCAATGGTCAGCTTGTCGATGAGCTTCTTTCTACTGGTGGCCTGTCTTGCCTTTGAGGCGTTGGATGAGAAGCGCTGGATGAATTCCTTTAGTTCGGCGATCTTCTCCTCGCGGCGCTTCTTATCGTCCTTGCTCTGCTTTCCTGCCAGCTGGCTGGAGAGGTACCAGAAGTCATAGTTTCCAACAAAGAGCTGTATCTTGCCAAAGTCAATGTCGGCGATATGGGTACAGACGGTGTTGAGGAAGTGACGGTCATGGCTCACTACAATGACGGTATTGTCAAAGTTGGCAAGGAAATCCTCCAGCCAGTGGATGGACTCGAGGTCAAGGTGGTTGGTCGGTTCGTCCAGGAGGAGAATATCGGGGTTGCCGAACAAGGCCTGTGCCAGGAGGACACGCACCTTGATGTTGTCCTCAACATCACGCATCTTCTTTTCCTGCAGGTCTGTGGCTATGCCCAGGCCGTCAAGCATCTGAGCCGCCTGTGATTCAGACTCCCAACCTCCCATGTCGGCAAAGTCACCTTCAAGTTCAGCGGCACGAAGGCCATCCTCTTCTGTGAAGTCTTCCTTTGCATAGATGAGGTCGCGTTCCTTCATGACTGCATAGAGCTGGTCGTAGCCCATGATGACGGTCTCAAGGACGGTATAGTCGTTAAAGCCAAAGTGATCCTGCCTGAGGACAGCCATGCGCTCCCCTGGGGTGATGATGACATCCCCGGTATCGGGCTCGATCTCACCTGAAAGGATCTTCAGGAACGTGGACTTGCCTGCACCATTTGCTCCAATGATGCCGTAGCAGTTGCCTGGGTTGAATTTTATGTTGACTTCCTTGAACAGAACCTGCGTTCCATATGAAAGGCCTATGTTTGAAGCGCTAATCATCTCTCTATGTTTCCTTTTGGGTAGTATAGCGAAAAAAAAGAGCAACCTTCAAGGCTGCCCCTTCTTACATTTTAGTTCCTAGGGGAATCGAACCCCTATTTAG
>CAZGOK010000136.1:0-5882 GCA_964527665.1 uncultured Sphaerochaeta sp. | reverse complement strand
ACTATCCTGAGATGTGGAAACAACTCGGCCCCTATGTCGGACTTATCATAACCAATTGCATCATCATGGGACGCATTGAGGCCTTTGCACTGCAGAACAAACCAGTCCTCTCACTGGTTGACGGCCTCGCATCCGGTCTTGGCTATGCCTACGTACTGCTAGCCATCGCCTTTGTCAGGGAGTTGCTGGGTACCGGCAGCCTCTGGGGCTACCAGATCCTAGGATCGTGGTGGACCAACTGGTCCATCATGATCATGCCGCCGGGAGGCTTCTTCGTGCTGGCAATCTTCATCTGGATCATCCGAGAAACCATCATGAAGGAGGAAAAAGCATGAACGAATCAATAATGCCCTTTGCAGTCTTTTTTGCTTCGATCTTTACAGGAAATATCCTGCTTACCAACTACCTGGGAATGTGCTCGTTCCTCTCTGTGTCCAAGGAGCTGAAGACCTCTACAGGCCTGGGTGTGGCAGTCATCTTTGTGATGGCCACGACCACCCCTTTGAACTGGCTGGTCTACCAGTACCTGCTGATTCCCTTTGGCCTTGAGTACCTGCGCTTCATCGTATTCATCATTGTCATCGCAGCCTTCGTGCAGCTGACTGAGATGACCATCGAACGCTATAGCGAACCCCTTTATCAGTCTTTGGGAATCTTCCTGCCCCTGATCACCGTCAACTGTGCAATCCTAGGCGTAAGCCTGTTCATGGTCATCCGCGAGTACACCTTCCTGACCTCCTTCCTCTTTGGATTGGGCAGTGGCATCGGGTGGTTCATCGCCATCATAGCCATGGCGGGAATCCGGCAGAAACTGAAGAATGCCAAAGTTCCACCCGGCCTAGAAGGACCTGGAATAACTCTGATAATCGCCGGATTCATGGCCATGGCCTTTATGGGTTTCTCTGGCATGATCGCCATATCCTAAGGAGCTCATGATGATAACAACACTATTGATCAGCATCGGCATCATAAGCCTCATTTCGGTATTCCTAGCCATCCTGATGGTTATCGCCGATGCCACAATAGGCAACTATGGGATAGTAAAGATATCCATCAACAACGGGACCAAGGAGCTTGAGGTCGAGGGTGGCCAGCCCTTGCTCAGAGCCCTCAACCAGGAAGGGGTCTTCATCCCCTCTGCCTGTGGTGGACGTGGTTCCTGTGGCCTGTGCAAGGTACAGGTTACCGAGGGGGGAGGCGAGTACCTTCCTACAGAACTTCCCTGGATATCTGACGAGGAGAAGAAAAAGCATATCAGGCTCTCCTGCCAGTTCAAGGTAAAGCAGGACGTGGCAATCGTCATCCCCGAGGAGCTCTTCCTGGTCAAGGAGTTCTCTACCGTGGTAGAGAGCATCCGTGACCTCACCCACGACATCAAGGAAGTGAGGCTGTCTCTGAAAGAGCCCAATGAGATAACAACAAAAGCTGGGCAGTACATCCAGTTTGAGGTCCCTGAGTACGGCGACAATGATGAGAGCGTCTACCGAGCCTACTCCATGGCATCGCCTCCTGGAGACAGCACCCATGTGGAGCTTGAAATCCGTCTGGTTCCCAATGGGATATGTACCACCTATGTGCACCAGCACCTCAAGGAAGGTGACCATGTGACCATCAACGGACCCTATGGGGACTTCTTCCTCAGGGAGACTGAAAACAACATCATCTTCATTGCAGGAGGCTCGGGGATGGCCCCCATCAAGAGCATACTCCTGGATATGGAGAAGAAGGGAAGCAAGCGTAAGGCAACCTATTTCTTCGGAGCACGCTCCAAACGCGACCTCTTCCTGTTGGATGAAATGCGGGCCCTAGAGGAGAAAATGCCCAACTTCACGTTTGTGCCTGCCTTGAGCGAACCTCAGCCGGAGGACAAATGGGAAGGTGAAGTGGGACTTATTACCGATGTGGTACGCAGAATGGTCGATGAGGCTCCTTCCAGCGAGGCCTATCTCTGTGGAAGCCCGGGTATGATCGACGCCTGCATACAAGTCCTCCATGATATTAAAGTTCCCGAAGAGAACATCTTCTACGACAAATTCTCATAAATAAGGAGCTCATGATGAAACAGACCCCTGCATATGACAAGATACAAGAACAAATGAAGCCTGGTGTCATAGCCCTTGACGGCTTCCTTGGTGATGACAAGCGTAAACTTATAGATATCATTGCCAGTGACAATACAAAGGTACGCAAGCTCAACAGAACCCATGAGGATATTGCTACCAAGATGATATATTTCAAGGAAAAGGGACTTGCAGGCTTGGGTGAGTTCATAAGCCTGGATGACCACTTTGACGTCAAGGTCGAGTCGGTACGAGGGATCCTACCCTCACCCTTTGGTGGAAAAGGCATGTATGGGAAGATCAACACAACAGTAGTGAATAAGAAACTAGACCGTAAGATCGTCTATACGGATCTGCATATCCACTTTGTGGCAGACCATGCCTTCTATGAAGGCAAGGGCTCCCCCTTTAGGTTGGAGCCACAGGACCTGATCGAAATTCTTGAGGTGCCGGAAGCACAGGAGTAATCCCTTTGTGTAACGATTTCATATCAGGTGGGCATGCTGGATGGAATACACAGAATCAAAGCCTCCCGTTCCGTTTCTTATTTGTCTTTGGGTAACCACACCAACAAGGCCAGCAAGCCACAGATTCCTGATACAATGAGGATGCCCAGCCCCACCCCGAACAGGGTTGAGAACAACCCGAGCAACAGGGCAAGGCCAGCAGCGACCAAGGACTCTGCCTGTGACTCCACCGACAAGGCGGAGGCAAGCGATTCCTGTTGCATGTGCTCACTCACATAGGAGATGCCCATGGGTTTTCTCAAGTTCTCCACCACATAGATGCCCAGATAGAGCACTACAGCCAAGGTAACCCACGTGAGGTGCAAGAAGATTCCACTCAAGATTCCAAGGGATATTCCTACCAGCATCGTCAGGTTCAGGGGAGTTGCAAGTTCGCCAAAATGTCTGGCAAACTTTCCTGACCGGCTGGAGACAAAGGCCGTTGCCCCATAGAGAGCCGCATAGACCAACCCGACCAGAAGGGCTGTTCTCTTCTGGTCATCAAAGGTTAGCAATATAGGCAGGCTCAAGGCCAGCGTCTTCAGAATTGGCTGCAGATAGTCCTTGCACGCCTTGTAATACCCGCTGTATAGCGATTGGTTGGCTATGACCCTCAACAGCTTGGGGTCCTTGACACTGGAAACCAGGGACCTGAACACAGTCTTGAATACCTCAGTGACATGGCGCTCGTCAGCATGATGTGGTCCGTCAAGGCTTTTGGGATAAGAAAGAATGAGAAAGAGGTTCAGGGTGTAGGGTATGGTCGTAAACAGGAACACCGACTTGTACGATCCCTGCCAGAATACCAAAAAGGCAGCAGCAAGGGCAGAGAGTGCCGATCCCCATTGGGACCAGGCTCTTGTATGACCATAGTAGTAGGTACGCTGGGAGTCCCACCCCTTCGCGTGCAGGTAGTCGAATATCATCGCCTTGTGGGTCCCTGTCCGGAAAGCGTCCCCAAAGGCAAAGGCTATCATGGCAAGGAACAGAAGGGCATAGGAAGAGACTGCATAAAAGATGAGGAAAGAGAGGATATAGGAAAGAAGGGAGAATACCATCGTCAGCCTTCTTCCGATAGTATCGGCCATCAGGCCAGAAGGTATTTCCATGATATTGATGCTTATCTCCCGAGCGGCATAAAGGGTCCCTATCTCGAGGTACGAAAGACCCTTACCAAGAAAGATCAAGAGGAGAAAAGGTTCGAAGAAACGCAGGTTCTTTAGAAATCCATACATGCAGAACTTGAAGTACTGACCGTTCTTTTCAAATATCTGCCCTGCTTCTTTGAGTCCCATCTATGCTGCCCCCTAGATTCGTTCAACCTATAGTAATCCTTGTAGAGGGTGTTGTCAGCAAAAACCTACAAGTCCAAAGGCTTTCGAACGCCCGGAGCCCCTGTCGAGTTGCGCACGATAAGCTTACAGCGGTACTCAACCCTGGTGACGGCATCAGAGTCCGCCATCATGGAGGACTTCTTTGCAATCTTGTCTGCGATGAGGCGTATTGCACTCTTGCCCACCTGGATGATGTAGTGCTCCACCGTGGTAAGGCTCACCCCCCTGAAGGAAGAGGGGTAGATGTTGTCAAAGCCACATACGCTGTAGTCCTCGGGGATACGAAAACCAGCATCACCTATGGCGTCCATGACCCCATAGGCTACCATGTCGTTGATGGCTACGATGGCGGTGACATCCGGTTTCTCCTGCATGCATCTCTGGGCAAGCTCATACCCTGTCCTGTGCTCTATATCCACAGTATTGAGTTCAGTTGAGGAGGGGATGTCAGCGGTGAAGAGCGAGAGCCTGCAAGGCTCCCCCGCCCCCTTGATCTCGGCCTTGAGCCCCTCATACCTGCGTATCCTCGCACTATGCTCAGTATTGAGGCCGGTGGAGAGGTAGGCAACCTTCTTATGCCCCAGCTTCAGCAGGTGCTTGCCGACAAAAGAGCCGGCGGTGAAGTTGTTCACATCCACCGTATCAAGGCCTGACTCATTCTGCTTGTCCCCAACGGCTACCACTGGGACCGTCTCGTTCAGGCTCCGAGCCAGATCAGGTTGCTGGGGGATCATGGCGAAGACCACCCCTGCTACCATCGGGTCCTTGGAAAACTCACAGGCCTTCCTCTCCTTTTCGGTATCCCAGTAGGTGGTGAACAGCATGGTGTCGATACCCCGCAGGGTAGCCTCCTGCTCCATGCCTTGGATTAGCATGGCAAAATAAGGGTTTATGACTGAAGGGCAAACGATAACCAGCACTTTTTTGGTATATTTGTCGCTACGACGCTCATAACCAAGTTCACGGGTCAAGGCGTATACAGTGTCGATGGTGTCAGGTGAAAACCTCGAGAGGCTTTTCTTGGCTAGGATCATGGAGACACTGGCGGCAGACAGGCCCGCAGCTTCCCCTATATCCTTTAGCGTGACTTTCTTTTTCCCCATACTCTTCGCTCCTTCTTACATGGTGTCTAAAGTTAAGCACTATTAAGCAAATATTGCAAGAGAAAAAATATCTATACAATGCATGCAATTCTGTCTAAAACGAGATAAACAGAGATTAAATTTGACAATTAGCTAATTGTACCGTACAATAAGGTAATAACGGTAGTAATCATGGTATAAAAAGTGTTGAAAACTGTTGAAAATCCATGCTTACGATATCGAACAATCTGGAGGAAAGAATGAAAAAAGTACTTTTTGCACTCATGATTCTTGTTTTGGTCCTTTCGCCTATCATGGCCCAAGGCACACAGGAAACCAAAACTGAAGACAATTACAAGCTCACCCTCAAAATGAGCCACGTGTTTGCTCCCAATGAACAGCTCACAAAATCCTTGAACATTGTCGTTGACAATATCAAGACCCGCACCGGCGGTGCCATCGAAATCCAGCACTATCCCCAGGGACAGCTCTCCGTCTATAAAGATGGTGTAGAACAAGTTGCACGTGGGGCAAAGTTCATCTCCGTTGAGGACCCTTCCTACCTTGGTGACTATGTAGCTGATTTCAATGCTCTGGTCGGACCGATGCTCTATGACTCCTTTGAGGCATACGAGTACATGATCAAGACACCTCTGGTAAAGGGCATGATCAAAGAAGTGGAAGAGAAGCACAACATTAAGGTACTTGCACTCGACTACATCTTCGGTTTCCGTAACTTCAAGACCAACAAGGTCATCACCACACCTGCCGACCTCAAAGGCATGAAAATCCGTACTCCTGGCAGCCAGCTCTTCATTGATACCATCAATGCGATGGGCGCGAATGCAACCCCCCTTGCTTTCAGCGAAACCCTCTCTGCAGTCCAGCAGGGTGTTGTTG
>CAZGOK010000135.1:0-5895 GCA_964527665.1 uncultured Sphaerochaeta sp. | reverse complement strand
TGTACTCTCCTCCAACCTTCTGCTTCATCTGCTCATCACCTGTGTCCACTCAGTTAGCCACCTATCGAGGTTTTTTTCAATAGCGAGTGCATCAAGAGAGAGGCTTTTTTCAGGTTTTGGTGCCCAATCGAAGGCAGGGGGCAGGACAGTCTCGCTATGTACCGGGTACATGGAGTTAGCAGTCGCCACATCCAGCTGTGCATCGGTGAGCAGGAAATCAATGAAAAGTTTTGCCGCATCCTTCTTCTTGCTTGAGGCGAGAAGACCCACCCCTTCGATGGTGGTGCTGTGCCCTTCGGTGAACAGGGCGCTGCGGTACCGGGTGCTTTCCTCATACGTGACGTGGTAGACAGGGCTGGTGGTGTAGCTCAGCACAAGCGGGGCCTCCCCTTCGGTGAAGAGCCCGTAGGCACTGGACCACCCTTCGGTGATGGTCAGGGCATTGCTCTTCATTGCCTCCCACCATGACAGATACCCCTCTTCCCCATAGACCTCAATGGTCCAGAGCAAGAGGCCCAATCCGACTGATGAGGTCCTGGGGTCGATGAGCAGGACCTTGTTCTTGTACTTGGGGTCTGTAAGGTCGTGTAGTGAGGTTGGGATCATCGCAGGGGAGAGCTTTTCCGAGTCATAGACAAAGGCGAAGTTGCCGTAGTCAAAGGGCAGGAGCCTAAAGAGGGGGTCGAACTGCAAGAAAGAGGGGATGGAGGCGAGTGCCGGGCTTTCATATGGTTCAAACATATTTGCTTCATACGCCTTTGCCGCCATGTCGTCGGTGATGCCGACCACCACATCGGCTAGGGGAGTATGCTTTTCCCCCCTGACCTTGATGAGCATCTCAATGGCGTCCCCGGCACTGACCAGATTTACTCTGATGCCGGTTTTTGCTTCAAACTCGGTGACAATGGAAGGGCCCGGACCCCAGTCGCCGCAGAAGGCGTCATAGGCATAGACGGTGATCTCTTGCTGTGATGAGATTGTGGTTTCCTTCTTTCCTTGGGAGAACACAAGGGAAGAGACGAGGAGAATGGCTAGAACTGCTATAAGACGCTGATGCTTAATCATTAAGCACCTCCTTAGTGGTATTCTGCCATGGGGAATTGGTTTGATCGTGTGTTGCATGTCTCCCTCCGCTGGTATTATCCAGATCAGGTTAACGGGTGTGATCTCAGGCCATCAGGCCACCCCAGGACATCTTTACCCTACAGAGATTCCCCCTAGCTGTCAAGCGCGGTTTGTTGACCACCCCCTTTTCCTGCTGTACAGTACTTGTATGAAGCATGTTGCGCTCTCCTCTGAAGTTGCCAAGATTGATGCCCTGTCGCAGACAGAGTTCTCCCTGCCCGCCCTCTCCCTGATGGAGAGTGCCGCCATGGGCGTATGGGCTGAAGTGCAAGGGCGGATACCCTCCAAGGATGCCTCCCTGGTATTCCTCTGTGGTGGGGGTAACAATGGTGGCGATGGCCTCGCTGTTGCCCGCCTTGCCTACAATAGTGGTTTTCGGAGGGTAAAGTGCATCCTGCCTGCCAAACGTCTCTCCCCCTCCTGTGAGCGTCAGAAAGAGATCATCAAGGCTTATGGCATCGATCTCATCTCCTTGGATGAAACCATTGCTCAGGAAGCAAGCGAGGCTATAGCTGAAGCAGACTTTCTCTTTGATGCCCTTGCCGGCATCGGACTGCACGGGCCCTTGGGCGGACTTGCCCTCCTGCTTGTAGAGCTTGTAAACACCAGAGCTGCCTACAAGGTTGCCATCGACATTCCTTCAGGGTTGGGCGATGGTGTCTCTTGTTCCTCTGTTCACTTCAAAGCGGACCTGACGGTGACCTTCGGCTTGGACAAGGTTGCAATGTTCCATCCCTCAACCCGTGCAGAGTGTGGGGAGATAGTGGTGAAAAACCCTTCGTTCCCTCCCCAATTGCTGAAAGCTGCCCCTGTGATGGCTCAAGTATGTACCTTCTCTGATATCACCCTACAGAAGCTTTCCCCCTCCTCCTACAAGAACAAGCGCGGTCATCTGGCCATAGTCGGAGGCAGCAAGGCGTATCCTGGGGCTGCGAGGCTATCAGCTCGTTCTGCATTTGCCTCCAGAGCGGGCTTGGTGACGCTTTTCTGTGATGAGGATGTCTACCCCATCGCAGCGGGTGAGACACCCTCTGTTATTGTGCGTATCCTCGGTAGTGTAGAGCAGTTGTCTGCCTTTGACACGATTTTAGTCGGTCCGGGGTGGGGCACAGGCCGCTCCTCCCTGCTTAAGGAGATCTTGTTGTTGGGGAAGAAGGTAGTCCTTGATGCCGATGGCATCGCTGCCTTTGCAGCACTGCTGAAGGAGCATAAAGAGATAGAGCATGGCCCCTTGGTCATCACACCTCACCTTGGCGAGCTGAAGAGCCTTGCCACCGCGCTCTATGGTGAGACGCTTGAGGATACTCCCCTCGCATTCTTTTCTCTGATCCAGGACATCTCCGACCGCCTCGATGCCACGCTGGTGGTAAAGAGTTCGCTCGTCCATATCGCATCGCCAGGAAGCACGATTATCAAGGTCGTTGAGGGGCTCAACCCCTCCTTGGGGGTTGCCGGAAGCGGGGATGTGCTGTGTGCGGTCATAGCTGCTCTGGTAGCCGGTGGCATGGGTCTTCAGGAGGCCTCACTTATAGGAACTTTGCTCCACCAGAAGGCAGGCTCCGTTGCAAGGGCCAAGTACGGCTACTATGACAGTGAGACGTTGGTGGAGATTTTGGGACAGGTTGTCATGGAGCGTGAGAGGTGATGCAAATCTACCTCCTATCCATAGCTTACCTCTTGGTGGGTGCTGCCCTCCTGCTCAGCGATGCATATGGAGGTAGGTTCGCCCTTCTACTCTCGTTGAGGTATCTGTTCCGTACCAAGAGGGTTTTCAGGGTTTTCCTGATCATAGCAGGCCTTGTCTTGTGCCTTGCACTGGGTTGTTTTCCTGTGGCCCCAGGGCCCCGCCTGCTTGGGGACTTCATTCCCTTGGCAAATACAGTTTTTCTCACATTCTGGTATATATCGCACGCCCTCAGGCACATAGAGCAAGATGAGAAGCCAGAGGAGCAGTCATTGTTGAAAGCCACAGGGCAGTATTTTGAAAAAAACAAGCGCAACTTCGGCTTCATCACCTTGGTGATAGCCGTATTGCACTTTTTGGTTCCCACGTCAGTGTTGTTATGAGGAAGGGTTAGGATGGAGTCATATACAGAACAGCGGATAACCACAGCTGGGATACTCACCAAAGATGATAGATACTTTGTCGCCAAACGTGAGGACAAAGGATCTATCGGAGGGTTGTGGGAGTTTCCCGGGGGTAAGAACCGGTGGGGAGAGAGTGAACAGGAGACCTTGATGCGGGAATTCCAAGAGGAGCTTGGACTCGACATAGAGGTGGGACTTCTTGTACATAGCCATGACTTTGTGAACAAAGGGACGCTCTATCACCAGAAGGCGTACCTTGTCTCTTGCAACCAGGAGCAGGAACCCAAGCTAAGTGTACACACCACCTATAGATGGATTAAGGCTGATGAGCTGCAAAGCCTTGCGTTTGCCCCTAGTGACCAGAGAATCATTGCAACCCTGTTGGAGAGTGTCTGAAACAATAGCCAAGGAGATGGCCATGGTCATCTTTCCCTATGGCTGTTGGGTGATGATGCAGTAGATGGTCCCCGTATAGGAGCCAGAGATTGGCAAGGTCTTGGATGGGACAAAGATGCTGAGCTTGCCATTAAGGACATTTGCAATGGCTACTTGTCCGTCTATAGGGGATTTCGCGTTTGTGCTGGTGGATAGGAACTTTTCATAGGGTGAGATTATATGTGTTGGGGGCCCTGAGGGTGTAGTACCGGTGAAGACAACATCAAAGGGGATTGGTGGTACCCCATTTGATGTGAGTTTGAAGTTTGCCTCCGATCCTGCTGCATCAGAAGCAATCCTGAGATTTGCTGAAGAGCTGAGGGAGTAATAGCTGAGATTGCCTACATGGAGGGCTTGGGATACAGCGTTCTTGTTCCTGATGTTTTCATAGGGGAAGAACTTGGGAACAACACTTTCTACTCTGAATAGGAAGGTGTCGTTTGGCCCGTCTGGGTTGTTTTCTCCAAACAGTTCAAAAGGCAAGCTCAAGCCTTCACTGGTCTTTGCGGTAAATCGCGTTATATAGGTTCCGTTGGGCAGGGGAGTCGGTCGTATCTGATCCCTTCTGATGACTACTATATCCACCCACATGTACTGGTATTTGTGCTTGTAGGCAAACAGATTCGATGCCCACGTCTTTGTTCCGGAGGCTCCATACGAGGTGTAGCCAGGTTTCCCTGTTTCATAACTCAAACTTCGCACTTGTATCATGAGCTTTTTTTCAGTTGATTTCTCATTAAATCCGGTAGATTATCAATGAACAATTCGGCCATTTCATATAGCTTTTCCTGGAGATGGGGTTCGGTCTGGCAAATCTTGTCGATGAACATGTAGAGCATCAGCTCAAGGGCATTTTCAAAAGCAGCATCCTTCATTTCTTCAACCATCGACAGGAATAGTTCACCTATGCTTCTTTCATCAGTGTTGATCCTGCGCATGTATGAAAGCATCATGTATTGGGTGAAAACCAATGAGATATGTGCAGTAATCTCATCATAATTCAGGGATTGGTTGCCTGTTTCAAGGTTAAGTCGAGACTTGCAGTTTTTGAAAAAAACTTCAATAGACCATCTATTTCCATATATAGCAATAATTTCCATTTCATCAAGGGAGATATCTGTCGATATGAGGACCAAGAAATCCTTGGGTTTGGAACGGTTTCTGACAAAGACAAGCTTGATCTTTTTCTCATTGTCATCCTCATCCTTGATGGTTACGATCCTAGACAACAAGAACTTTGCCATACCTCTTCTCTTCTTCGAAGAATTAAAAATCTGGGTAAAGGTCTTCTTTGTACCATCCTCACAGGTGTACTTTATGCGACCTTTCTTGGCCATGCAGATAACATCAAACCCCTTTTCCAGGACAGAGAATATCTGAGCAGGCGAGGAAAACCAGCTGTCGAACAGCACATACTTTGCCTTGATTCCCGCCTCAATAGCATAATCGATGAGATCGAGCATGGTAAGAGTTGCCTTAGTCTGTGCCATGAGTCTTCTTTTATAGCCAGGAGTTCCGAAAGGTACTTCGGAGGCTTCATTTATCCGCTGTTTTGTATTCTCTGTGCTCAATGCACACTGGGCAACTGGAAGAAAGGATTTTCCATCTGTATACCCTAGGGTAAGCATACGGAACCCTCTGAAATACAGTTGTTTGGCATGGTCATAGCAGCAGGCAAGCAACTCAATTTTCTTGGCCCTATCCCGTCTGAAGGAACTGTCGTCCAAAACAAGACAACTTCGGTTGGGGATGGTGGACTTCTCCTGTATCGGATCAATTTCGGTTCGGATGATAACAGCAGCAAGCAATGAGGTGAACTTGTTCCAGTCGATCTTTGGGGATTGGAGAAAACGGTGGACACAATCCTTCCCTATCTTGTCGGGATTGCTGCTTCTCTGGTCCTGATTTATCGAGATATTCTTGAAGGCAATGGAATAAATGTAGGCGAAAACTCTCGATACCGGCACTCCCCTGAGTTTCCTTGCCCCACACTTGGATAAAATGGTGAAGATGCTGAATTTCTTGGCAAAACTGCCGAAAGAAGTGGAAAGTATGTCGTCATGGGACTGAAAATCTGTTAGCATGGTGGTGTAAGCTCCTTTTTGTTGTTGTTTTCTAGTAAAAACATTATACAACACATTGGAGCTTATTTCTATACTAAACAAGCAAATAGAGTGAAATATTTATATTATTTCAATATAGTTTCGATATTGGTATGTTCATGATATTTCAAGTGCGAAGTTTGAG
>CAZGOK010000134.1:0-5948 GCA_964527665.1 uncultured Sphaerochaeta sp. | reverse complement strand
TTATTGCTCTTCATATGCTTCCCTTTTTGTTAGAAGGGTAAGCTGTTGCTATGCTGGCAGTGCCGTTGTGCATGCTTGCCCTGTCTCATATCTACTATATACATAAAACATAGTAAATTGCTAGGCTATAAGGGTGTTGTTCATGCAACTAGCCATCCAGTGCATGAACATGTGTTACATGCTGGGTACCTATTGTATGTGATCAGTCATTCACTTTGATCAAGATACTTTTCCAACTTGCTGATCGTAATAGGGGATGACCCCTCATAATGATTGTTAATGTTGATATAGAGGGTTGTCCCTTCTTTAGCCGTCTTTGCGATAAGGGGAGCAATATGAGTAAGCTCATTGTCTCTGGGTGTGACTATCCTGCTCCAGTCAGCTCCTGTAACTTTTTCAATCCCCTGACGGTCATCGCCATGCAATCGGATGCAAGCCTTGTTCCCAAGGTTGCTTCCATAGCGTTGAAGTGTTGAGGTAATGTCATCCATCCAGTATCCCTGTAACAATACAGGGGCAACTTGTTGACTCTGGAGAAAAGAGAACCAAGAGGAGTCGATCCATTTGGGATTGCGGATTTCAACTGCATAGGGGAGGCCCTTTGGAAGAGCTGAGAAGAATGCATCCAAATTTTCAAGGAACTGCTTTCTGGAATCCATCTTGTCCTTGTTGAGATACTCGAACTGGAACATAAGTAGTCCAAGTTTAGAGGCCAAAGGCTCAATACGGTCAAGAAAACGCTTACATACTTCTGGTTGGAGGAACAACTGGTTGGGTTCTATTTTTTCTCTGTAGGCACGTGTTGCAGTTATTGCATTGGGGGCTTTGATGGTAAATCGAAAACCAGAAGGTGTTGCTTCATTGTACTCAGAGACCAAGGCACGATTAGGGAGGCCATAGCTGGATTTTCCAAGGGACCAGAACCACTGGTCGATCTCAACAGTTTGGTATTTCTGAGCATACTCTTCCAAAAAGTTTCTCGGACTTCTACTGGAGTAGACAAGACCTTCCCATGAAGGGTATTTCCAGGAGCATGAACCCAAATAGATATTCTTCATGCATGGAGTTTACTCTATGATTGATGATAATTCCACAGGAGACAAGGTGACGGAGTATTTTTACCTATTTGAAAGGAGAGCTTCCTTTGAAAAAAACTGGTTACACAGAAAAGAAACCATAATGTTAAAATAATAGAAAACTTAGCCTTTCCCGTGTAAAGACTTCTGCCAAAACTGGGTTAGAATTGATATGTATACAACGGTGTAATACTAATTCCGTTGAAATTAAAGGAGTCACATATGAAGAAAGCTATGGTGTTTTTGGTAATTCTCAGTTTGGTCTTTACTGCTGCTTTTGCAGAAGGATCAAGTGAAAAAGCTCCAGCCAATCAGAAATTGGTTGTAGGATTTGCCCAGATTGGGCAAGAATCAGGATGGAGAGGGGCCGAGACCACATCCATTACCTTTTATGCAGCCCAGAATCTCGATACTATTCAATTGCATTTTGCTGATGCACAGCAGAAACAAGAGAACCAGATCAAGGCAGTTCGCTCCTTCATCCAGATGGGTGTTGACGTAATTGGTCTTGCTCCAGTTGTTGAAACAGGATGGGAAACCGTTCTTATCGAAGCTAAAGAAGCTGAGATCCCTGTAATCTTCGTTGACCGTATGGCTAATGTCCCTGCCGACCTCTATGCAACTTTCATCGGTTCCGACTTTGTTGATGAAGGTCAGAAAGCCGCTGCTGAGATGATTCGCTTGCTGAATGGTAAGGGCAAAGTTGTCATGCTTGAAGGGACTGTTGGTGCTTCCGCTGCCATCGATCGCCAGAAAGGATTTCTCGAAGGGATTGCCAAGGCTCCTGGTATCACCGTTATCGCTCGCCAGAGTGGTGATTTTACCCGTTCAAAAGGTAAGGAAGTCATGGAATCTTTCTTGAAGAGCTATCCTCAGATTGACGGCGCGTATGCTGACAATGATGACATGATGCTCGGTGCTATCGAAGCAATGAAAGAGGCAGGCAAAAAACCTGGTTCACAGATCAAGACGGTATCCGTCGATGGTGTCAAGGGCATTTTCGAAGCCATGGTAGCCGGCGAAGCCAACGTAACCGTTGAGTGTAACCCACTGCTCGGACCTCAATTGTTCCAGGCTGCTGCTGATCTTAAAGCTGGAAAGTCTGTTCCCAAGTGGATCAAGTCTAACGAAAGCGTGTATCGCCAGGAAACTTCTGCCAAGGATCTTCCTACTCGTCTCTACTAAGAAGAGTCTGACGTAGGTCAGAAGCGTTTTGCAAGCCGCTCTGCCAGAACAGGGCGGCTTTTTTGGAGGAACCATGAACCAGAAACTCATTGAAATGCAGCATATCTCCAAAAGTTTCCCCGGAGTCAAGGCCCTCAGTGATGTCCCCTTCACCTTGGAAAAGGGTGAGATCCATGCATTGTTGGGTGAAAATGGGGCTGGGAAATCAACACTCATTAAGGTGTTGACCGGTGTCGAACATCGTGATGAAGGGGTCATCCTGTTGGAAGGAAAGAGCATCAATGCCCGTACGCCTCAGGAAGCTCAGAGACTAGGTATCAGTACAGTGTACCAAGAGGTCAATCTCTGTCCCAACCTCTCTGTAACTGAGAACATTTTCATCGGAAGAGAACACAAGAAAAACGGCTTTATCGACTGGGAGTATGCAAACCAAGCATCTGAAAAACTCTTGAAGATGTTCAACCTGGACATAGATGTGACCCAGACCCTCTCCCGCTATTCTGTGGCCATCCAGCAGATGGTTGCCATTGCACGGGCTGTAGATATCTCTGCAAAAGTGCTCATCCTAGATGAACCGACCTCCAGCCTATCGACTGTTGAGGTACAGGAACTCTTCAAAATCATGCGCATGCTCAAGGATCGTGGCATGGGCATTATCTTTGTCACTCACTTCCTCGATCAGGTGTATGGAATCTCCGATACCATCACCATCTTGCGTAATGGTGAGTATGTAGGCACGTATCCTACTGCTGATCTTCCTCGTATCAAGTTGGTGGGTAAGATGATAGGCAAAGAATATTCGGAAATTGACGAAAAGGCCTCGGAGTTTCAGCAACAGAAAAAAGAAAAAGAAGTTGTCATGGAGCTCAAGGATGCTTCCAGTGCCCATATCAAAGGCATTAACCTTTCACTGAGGAAAGGGGAGGTCATGGGCTTTGGAGGACTGCTTGGATCGGGAAGAAGTGAAACGGCTCGCATGCTGTTTGCAGCGGATCCTTTGCTGGAGGGAAAGCTTGAAATAGGGGGGGATACAGTCCAGATGAAATTCACCCTAGATGCCATCCGTAATGGAATAGCTTTTTGTCCGGAAGACCGCAAGAGCGACGGTATCATCGGGGAGCTCTCCATCCGTGAAAACATAGTACTTGCCCTGCAGGCGAAGCGAGGAGTTTTTAAAAGTATTTCGAAGGCCGAAGCTGAGAGTATTGCCCAGGAGTACATTGAAAAACTGCAGATCAAGACCCCTAGCTCTGATCAGCTGATAAAGAATCTTTCAGGTGGAAACCAGCAGAAAGTCATCCTAGCGCGATGGTTAGCTACCGATCCCACCCTCCTCATCCTCGATGAGCCAACACGGGGTATTGATGTGGGAACCAAGGCTGAAATCCAGAGGATGGTAATCTCTCTTGCTGATGGAGGGATGGCCCTCGTTTTCATCTCCTCTGAAATTGATGAGATGCTTCGTTGTTGCAATCGAATGACCATTATGCGGGACAAGGAGCAGGTAGGGGAATTGGTAGGTAACGAGATAACCGAAACTGCCATCATGGAATATATAGCTGGAGGAGCCCAATGAAAGAGGCTATGAGAAAACTGACAAAGTCACAGATATTCTGGCCTTTGATAATCTTCCTTGGAATTCTTGCACTCAATGGTTTGGTGTCCGGGGGAGAATTTTTCCGGTTGCAAATCGTAGACGGGCACCTGTATGGAAGGATCATCGACATATTCCGTAATGGCAGCAAGCTGATGCTACTTGCCCTGGGAATGACCATGGTCCTTGCAACAGGGGGGACTGACATCTCTGTAGGTTCTGTAATGGCAATATCGGGAGCAGTTGCCTGCACCATTATTGAAGGCTCGCTTTTCGCTTTTGCCAACGGGAATGTCGCATTTGCGATAATTGCGGCGATCATAGCAGGGATGCTCTGTGGTTCGTGGAACGGGTTTCTGGTCTCAAAGATTCAGATGCAGCCCATTGTCGCCACCATGATCCTCCTGGTTGCCGGGCGTGGGATCGCACAGTTGATCTGTGAGGGGCGAATTGTGACCATCAATTCACCTACCTTCTATTATATCAACGGAGGGTATATTTTCGGATTGCCTTTTCCCGTATATATAGTGGCATTTTTTACGTTGCTTGTGCTTTGGGGAGTACGAAAGACAGCCTTTGGCCTCTATGTGGAAAGCGTAGGGTGCAATGCCGAAGGGAGTCGCTTCTCTGGTATAAACAGCTCCCGGATCAAATTCTTCATTTATGTGCTGTGCGGGACCCTTGCAGCCGTTGCCGGCCTTATTGAAAGTGCTGGTATCAAGGGAGCAGATGCCAACAATGCAGGCTTCATGATCGAACTTGATGCCATCCTTGCTGTTGCAATCGGTGGTTCATCCCTCTCTGGCGGTCGCTTCTCCCTGCTGGCAAGTCTGGTCGGGGCTCTGATCATCCAAAGCATCACCACCTCCATCCTCAGCCTTGGGGTTGCCCCTGAAGTGAACCTGGTGGTTAAGGCTGTGGTTGTCATCGCTATCTGCCTTGCCCAATCACCTGTCTTCCAGCAGAGTTTTGCTGAGCTCAAATCCAAATTCAAAAAGCAGGAGGTTGCTGCATGATCCATATAGGAAAGAGGAATTTCTTTCGTAAGAACCTATCCTTGTTCATTACCTTGGGCTTGTTTGTCCTCCTGTTCTCCTCGGTAATGGTCATCGGTCCGATGCGTTCGAACCGGTTCAAGTATATCCCCGTATTCTTTAATCTGCTCAACGACAATGCCTACCTTCTCATCGCTTCGGTTGGCATCATGTTTGTGCTCATTACCGGTAATATTGATATATCCGTAGCATCGACCTTGGCTTTCTCGGCAGTGCTCTCATCCTATCTGCTTCGCCTGCTTTGGCCGGCATGGGTGGTGATACCTGTAGTGCTACTCATTGGATTCTCCTTTGGTTCCCTTATGGGGTTCCTCATTGAGAAGTTCAAGCTGCAGTCCTTTATTGTATCACTTGCTGGGCTATTCTTCCTGCGAGGGATGTGTGCTGTGGTGAGCCAGGAGTCTATTCCTATCGAAAATGAGTTCTACCGCACAGTTGCCCAGGCAAAGATAACCTTTGGAAGCGTGCGTTCCTACGGAAAGGTAAACATCTATCTCTATGGGTTCGTAGCTATTGCCGTGGTTATTGTCGCTTTGTACATTCTTCGTTATTCCAAGTTTGGTCGTAGTGTCTATGCAATTGGTGGCAGTGAACAGAGTGCACGTCTCATGGGTTTGCCGGTGAGCAGGGTAAAGATACTCGTCTTTGGCATCAGTGGATTCTGTGCCGCCCTTGGTGGGGTGCTGTTCAGTTTCTATACGCTGGCGGGATATGCGCTGCAGAACCTGGGCTTGGAACTTGACGCCATATCATCAGCCGTCATTGGAGGTACGATGCTCTCCGGGGGTGTAGGTAGTGTAGTTGGAACTGCTTTTGGTGTCCTGATCCAAGGGACTATCCAGACGATCGTAACGCTGTTGAACCTGAATGCCTGGTGGACAAAGGTTACGATAGCTGTCCTGTTGTGCGTTTTTGTTATCCTTCAGCGAGTAATAGCAATGCGTAATGACAAATGATATGTTTTGGAGATGTTTTTTTGGAAAGGTGAACTAGCCATGGTAAGATATTGAGCATGAGTCTGAAGCAAGCAATAAACAA
>CAZGOK010000133.1:0-5983 GCA_964527665.1 uncultured Sphaerochaeta sp. | reverse complement strand
CGAGGGCACTGGTGGGCTCGTCAAAGCAGAGCACCTCGGGATTGAGGGCCAGGGCCCTGGCAATGGAGACACGCTGCTGCTGGCCTCCTGAGAGGTGGCAGGGGTAGGCCTTCGCCTTGTCCTCAAGGCCCATCTTCACCAGGAGGTCCTGTGCTATCTTCTCAGATTCAGCCTTGCTCTTTTTCAGGACATGCATCGGGGCCTCTATAATGTTGCGCAGCACACTCATATGGGGAAAGAGGTTGAAGTTCTGGAATACCAGGCCGAAGTGCAGGCGCACAGCGTGCAACGTCTGTTTGGAGGCGTACTCCACCAAGCCCTGTTCGTTTGTACTGACCATGGTGTCGCCACAGACCTCTATGGTTCCCTTGTCCACCCTTTCAAGCTGGGTAAGGCAGCGTAGCAGCGTGCTTTTTCCGCTGCCGGAAGGTCCGATGATCGAAAGGACCTCTCCCTTGTTCAGGGTGAAGGAGATGCCCTTGAGAACCTCCAGGCCGCTAAAATCCTTTTCCAGGTCAGTAACTGATACTATCTGCATACTCGCTCCTAGTTGTAGTAGTTGAGCTTCTTTTCAAGCCTGTCAAAGCTTTTTGCTACGATGGCGTTCATAATGAAGTAGAAGACCCCTGCAATGAAGATGGGCATCGTGGAGAACTGTCTTGCCGAGGCGTTCTGGGCAACCCGGAACAGCTCTGCCACCCCGATGGTCTGTGCAAGGGCGGTATCCTTTACCAGGGTGATGACCTCGTTTCCCATCGCAGGGATGATGCCCTTGATGACCTGGGGGGTCACCACATGGGTGAAGGTATGGATTTTGGAGAAGCCGAGCACCTCACCGGCTTCAAACTGCCCCTTGGGTATCGACTGGATGCCTCCGCGGTAGATCTCGGCGAAGTAGGCGGCGTAGTTGATGACATACGCTACGATGACAGCGGTGAACCGGTCGTAGGAGGCCCCAAAGATGTAGTATGGGGCGAAGTAAACGAATATCAGCTGCAAGATCAGCGGCGTGCCCCGCATGATCATGATGTAGGCGTTTACCAAAGCTGAGACAAGGGGGTTCTTCGCCATGCGGCCCCTTGCAACCAGGACCCCCAGTGGTAGGGAGAACAGCAGCGTCAGGGCAAAGATCTTAAGGCTCGTAAGCGTTGCTACCAGCATCTGAAGAAGTAGCTGTACCATGGAAATCTCCTCTGAGGTGGTTTGTGCATGCCATCATAGTGATGGTGAAAAGGTCATGAAACAAGAAACGGGGAGCCTGAGCTCCCCGTCATAGTAGCCTCTTATTTATTTTCCGACAACCGTGATGTCAGCACCGAACCACTTGGTTGCGATGGTGGCCAGGGAGCCATCGGCATCCATGGCTTTCATGTGGGACCAGACTTCGTCGACAAGCTTCTGCTCGCCCTTGCGGAATCCGACGCCATAGGCCTCGTTGGTGAGGTGTTCATCAAGAATCCTGAAATCCTTGCCACTGCGGTTGATGTTGTCATTGGCTACCAGCAGGTCAAGGATGAGGCCGTCGATACCGCCGATCTCAAGATCCATCAGACCGGTGAGGTTCTCCTTGAATTCAACTACATTTTTGATTGTCTTCTTAAAAGCCGGACTGTTGTCCAGGGCCTCTGCTGCAGAGGAGCCGGCCTGCAAGCCGATATTCTTCTTTGCAAGGGAGGCGAGGGTGGTGTAGGGGGAGCTGCTCTTGACCACTACAACCTGTGCGTTGTTGACATAGGGGGGAGTAAAGGTCATGGCTTCAAGCCTGTCATCGGTGATGGTGAAACCATTCCAGATGCAGTCGATATTACCGGTGTTAAGTTCCTGTTCCTTGGCATTCCAGTCAATTGGCTGCAGGACAAGTTCGACACCCATGCGGGCTGTTATCTCTCGGGCAAGGTCGACGTCAAAGCCAACGATCTCGTTGTTCGCATCGCGAAATCCCATGGGGGGGAAGCTGTCATCGAGGCCCATGATGAAAGCGCCTTTGTCGAGTACCTTCTGTAGTGAGTTGTCTACCCCTGGAGCCTGTTCTTTTGAACCGGCTGCAAAGAGCGTGGTGCTCAGCAACATAAGCGCCAACAGGACGATGGTGATTTTTTTCATAGTGTTTCTCCTAAGTTTCAGGTGCCAAAGAGGCATTTAGAGGGAGTTTAGCGGGATAATGAAGAAATATCCAGTCCTATTGCATATTTATTCATATATTGTATAGGTTTTTATAGTAGTTTCGATGATGGACCTGGTTGTAAGATGATGAATAGGTGAGGAATCGGTATTACAGGTAATACTCAAACAATCCTACAAACTTGGAGAAGAGCCATAGAGGCTTCTTGTCTTTAGCTTCTCCCCCATAGGTATAATCAGCTTGAACCAACACACTGTTATCCATATAAGTCTGTATTTCGCGCTTCAAGTCAGATGCAAACTCCTCACTATGGATGATGACCATGGATTCTGTATTGATGTAGCTGCTGCGCGAATCAATGTTGAACGTCCCTACAATGCTGATCGCATCGTCAAAGGCATAGCTCTTGCCATGGATGGAGTCAGGGCCTTGATACTCATAGACCTGGTCGGCCTTGTCCACTATCATTTTTCTGTGGTTATAATAGCCGCCCATGGCGATGGGATTCGGACTTGATAGCTTTGAATTGGTCATGACAGTGACCAATTCCATGTTGATATCGTAGGTCCTGATCAATTTCTGCATACTTTTGGTGGGAATGATGTAAGGGCTTTGGACAAAGATGGATGATTGTGCCTGGGAAGCCACTTCTAAAAGCGCCTTCAGGCACCATGGGTCCTTTTTACGCCTGCCAAGAGGGTTGTGGACAAATTCTATGGCTTTGGCGCTAAGGGTCCGCTCACGCCAGTTGGGCTGTTGGAATAGCTCAGGATAATCGGCTCTGATTGTTTTGGCGAAGGCTCGCAGCCCCGCTAAGGTGAGCTCTGCCTCTTCTCTTTGTTTGGTTGTGATGTTTTTCTTGTGGACTTTAGTATGCTTGTACTCCCACACCTGGTCATAGTAGTGTTGCATGTCCGCAATGACACTTTCCTCTGTTCCATCGTGGTACAGTAAGGCATCACGGTCATTGACAAAATCCTGCTGGTACTCGTCCTTCATAAAATACTTGTCCCCGATGTTCCGTCCCCCTATCAGGGCGAGCTTATCATCGACGATCAAGATTTTATCATGCAATCTTTTTTGCCATGCCCAAGGGGTCAAAAGATTGAATTTTTCATAGTATTTCACTTCGATGTTTGGGTGTGTCTCAAAGGCTCTCAGAGCATCGTTGAGTTCTTTTTTTTCATAGGCGAGGGAGGTCAGCCCATCACATAGAATTCTTACATGCACACCTCTGTCGGCTGCAGAGAGCAAAAGTGAGAGCAGTACGTTGGTGAACTTACCCCTTGTAAAGGTATAGTAGGAGATGTCGATGGTTTTATGGGCAGCTTCGACAAGGTCGAGTCTGACCCGAACGCCATCTTCCCCTGTCTCTATCAAGGCGACCCTATCATGGTACTTCTTTCCCATTGTGTAGTCCTTGGTCAATGATTCTCTGTTTTCAGCTTGTGGTGCTGCAAACAGTGCGATGGTGGAGACATAGATGGAGAGCAGGACAAACAACAGGGCCCGAGGTATGCATGGTGCCACCCAGCGTATCTTCATACTGGTCTTCACACTCCTTTGGTGATCGCTCACCATATGTGCATCGGCCATAGGATGGCTCACTACTACACCGTCTTGCTCATGCCGATACCTCAGTGTAGCATACATACGGAAAACATACACGTGTCTAAAAATATGAAGTGTATGGCAGCAAACAAGTTACTGTTTATTTATGAGGTTTGTTGGATGTGAGGGCGTAATAATGGTGTAGTGGAGGGGACAGAATAGATCTGCCTACTGTAGGTGGCAATAGGGTTTTTCTATGAAATGCTTGGGTTACTTTTCGTCTTTACTTTGTTGGGCAATGTGGCAGGAGCTGGAAAAGGCACATCCCCTGCATGCAGAGGTAGGCTCTCCATCCTCATCAAGTTTTCCACAGGAGCCGCACCCGCCTTTCTTTTGTTGTTTGCGGATGGTCATGATCGCATACCAGAGCAGCAGTGCTACGATGGCGGCAACGAGTATATTGGCTAGGATTGCTAGTATTGGCATAGGTACCTCACACGATGAGCAGCACAAGGGCTCTGACCAGAAGTGCTGCCAGATAGGCGATGCCTGTCTGCCACACAAGGGCAAACAGGAGTTTTCTTTTGCTTCCCAGCTCCTTTGCCATGGCGCTTATTGCTGCGATGCAGGGCGAGGAGAGCAGGATGAAGGTCATGAAGGCAAGCGCTGATGAGGGGGTGAACAGCGAGGTAATCCCTGTATCCCCCATGGTGACGCTCAAGGTGGAGACGATGGACTCCTTGGCGGCGATGCCGGTAAGCAGGGCCACGCTCGCCTGCCAGAACCCGAAGCCAAGGGGCTTGAAGAGAGGTGCGATCACGCGCCCTATCATCGCTAGCATGCTCTCATCGGGGGCGACAGGCTGCAAGGTGAAGGAGAACGAGGAGAGCAGGTAGATGATCACACTGGAGAGCAGGATTATCGTGCCAGCCTTCTTGACGAAGTCAAGCGTTCGCTCCCTGGTCTGCAGCCAGACATTCTTAGCCGTGGGTATCTGGTAGCGGGGGAGCTCCAGGATGAATACGGTCTTCTCCTTGTGCCGGTCAAAGGCTTGCATGATGAAGCCGGTCAGTACGACAGCAAAGATTCCCGTAAGGTAGATCATGGGAGCGATGTACCACTGACCTGGGAAGAAATAGGTGATCATGAGAGCGAATATTGGCATCTTGGCTCCACAGGGGATGAAAGGGGTGACCAGGACGGTGAGTTCGCGTTGTTTCTGGTGCTCGATGGTACGGGTGCTCATGATGGCAGGGACTGTGCATCCCGTTCCTATGACCAGGGGGATGATGGATTTTCCCGAGAGCCCGATGGAGCGCATCATCCTGTCAAGGATAAAGGCTATTCGGGCCATGTAGCCACAGTCCTCAAGGATACTGAGCAGGAGAAAGAGTACGAAGAGCTGGGGCACAAAGGTAAGGACTGCACCCACACCGGCTATGATGCCTCCTGTGAGGATACCTGAGAGGAGGGGGAATACACCTATCGTATCGAGTAGGATTGTCAGGTTGGTCGCGAGCATCTCAAAGAGATTTTCCAGCCATCCTGTGGTGACTCCTCCCACCAATCCTATGGATAGGTAGAAGACTCCCCCCATAATGGCGACGAACAGGGGAAGGGCTGCAAAGCGGTTGGTTGCGATGGTATCGAAGTTGAATGTGCGTTTCTGCACTATCCTGACCTGGCAGGCACGGCTTATCTGCTCGGCCACCTTGTAGCGCTGGTCGATGATGATTGCCTCGACATCGTCATCATAGTGGCTGCGCAGACTCTGCTGCGCTTGTGCCATAAAGGTTGCAAACTCCTCGGGGAAGGGGGGCATGGTGGAGAGGAACAGCTCGTCCTCCTCCAGCAGCTTGATCGCTGCCCACCGGCTTTGCCTTCCCTTGGGGATGGCGTGCAGGTAGTCATCCTCCACCAGGGCGTTGATGTACTTCTCCACAAAGTTGGAGAAGAGCGGACATGACGGGGCCTTGTTCTCCTCGAGGGCTTTTTCAACCTCGGTCCTGAACTTTTCAAGGCCGATGCCCTTGCTGGCGGATATGGAGACGACCGGGCACCCTGTCATCAGGGAGAGGCGTTTCTCATCAATGGTGATGCCCTCTTTCTCCAGGAGGTCCTGCATGTTCAGGACAATAAGCACTGGCCTGCCAAGCTCTGCAAGCTGGGTGGTGAGGTAGAGGCTACGCTCGAGATTGGTCGCATCGATGACGTCGACTATAAGGTCCGGTTGTTCGTCCAGGATATAGCGTCTTGAGAGCTTTTCTTCGGGGGAGTAGGGGGAGAGGGAGTAGATGCCGGGCAGGTCCA
>CAZGOK010000132.1:4494-6037 GCA_964527665.1 uncultured Sphaerochaeta sp. | reverse complement strand
GGGATGTGTTGGAGAATACCCGTCAGCCCTTCAGCATGAAGAACATTGAGGAAGAATAGGAAAAAGAGCGTTGCCAAAGGTGACAGTACGTTTTGGCGAATGCGAGAATAAGGGATTAAGAAAAAAGAGAAAAGAAAGAGGTGGGGAGGTTGCAAAAGCAGCCTCCCTCTCTTGGGCCTTTGTCTTTGATTGGAATTGTGATGATCCAACCAAAGAAATGGACTATCTTGTTCTTCTGTGAGGAGCATTTCTACCCAATTTTCAATCTTTTAGGCATCCGATCGGAACTATAAGTATACCATCATCACGTCGATAGGCAAATTCTGTTCCAGTGAGAATCATCAAGAACGAAGGTTCCTTCATCTTGTCTGTGTTGACTTTGGCTTGTAGTTCCAGCAGATGTCCAGCAGCTTCTTCGATCTCCTTGGCTCCAAGTTTACCCTCAATCGCAGCCCATCTACCATCGTTGAGACATACCACTGTATCTGATTCTAGTCCGCTTGCATCACGATAGTGGAATACCTGTCCATCGATGGCTTCAGCGTAGACACGCAAGTCCCTGGTGCATAAGGACTCGAATAAAAATCCAAAATACGAAAAATCTTCAAGCAAACGGGAAGGGGTGAGCCTCATTACAGCAGTAGCGATTGACGGGTCCACAAAATGCCGTTTGACTGAAGTCCTAATTGCCGTTTTGGAACGCAAAGCTGGGTTCCAGGCAGAAAGATGTTCCGTAACAAAGATACGGTCAAGTGCAGTCATGTACTGACTGATCGTTTTCTCTGATATGCTCGTATTGGCATCCCCCAACGCAATATCATCACGGATTGTTTTGATTGTTGCCATTGTTGACAAGTTTCTTGCAATAGATCTCATCAGAGCTCTGACTCTCACAGGATCCTTCTCCACTCCGTCAACTCGGGAGATATCTGCATTGATGACTGCCTCCACATAATCTACAGCAAGACGTAGGGCATTCTTTTCGTCTTTTCCGACTGAAGCAGGCCACCCACCCCGAGTTATGGCAAAAGCAATCTTCTCGATGGACAAATCAGAGTGGCCTTCGATTTCCTTCTCCCCATCAAAAAGATCCCTGAGTGAGATCTCCCCATTGGATTCCAAAGACTCAAACAGGCTCATCGGTCGCATCATTAGGCGTGATATGCGTCCAGTCCCTGTATGCTTCACAACACCATCCTTAGGTACGGCAGAACCTGTCAGTATGAACTGTCCTGGTAAGCCACCTCGCTTGTCAACCATGAATCGGACTGCGTCCCATAGTACTGGTGCCGTCTGCCACTCATCGAGCAGACGAGGGGTATCTCCCTTCAACAATAGAGAAGGTTTGGTATCGGCAGCCTTCAAGTATGATGGGGCTTTGTCTGGATCCTGCATGGAAAGCAGACTCTTGGAGGCTCGTGTAGCGGTTGCTGTCTTCCCACACCATTTTGCCCCCTCGATGAGAATAGCACCGCTTGAGCGGAGTCTCTCTTGCAATAGGCCATCGACGATACGTTTGAGATAGATTTTATCCATCACACAG
>CAZGOK010000132.1:1429-4394 GCA_964527665.1 uncultured Sphaerochaeta sp. | reverse complement strand
GCTGATGCCGGCTACAGGCAGGCAATTTCCCAAAGCCAGCTCGATGGTGCTATCGTATTGGGGCGGACTACCTTGGAAAACATCTCCTTCATAAAGGGCCATATCCCCTACCTTGTCTATGCAGGGCTCAACAGGATAGGACAGGATTTTGATGAGATCCTCTGTGATGCCCGCAAAGGGGTTATCCGCTCTGTCGAGTACCTGTATGGCCTTGGTCATAGAAGTATGGGTTTCATAGGCCCTACCCTGAAGAAGCATCCCGTGTTCAACGAGCATAGATACACAGGCTTCATCGACGGGCTTGCCTCCTTTGGGCTCAAGGTCGATCCCTCTTTTGTCTACGACTCCTTCCTTACTGCCCAGGATGGGTATGAGGGTATGGAGGAGATGATAAGGAAGGGCAAGCTGCCAAGTGCCATCATCTGTGCCAACGATACTGTGGCTACCGGTGTGTTGAAGGCACTTCGGGAAGCAAAGATAGGTGTTCCATCCCAGGTGTCTGTCATCGGTTTTGACAACATCGACAACGCTGCCTACCTCAGCCCCTCACTTACCACCATTGATGTACCCAAGGCTGAACTTGGACGCTATGCGACCAAGGTTCTGCTGGACAGGATACTCGACAAACGGACCTACCCCCTGCAGGTTACCCTGCCTTTCACCCTCATTGAGAGGGAAAGCACTGCTTTTGGTCCTGAACATACCAGACAAGAGGCCAAACAATGAAAGGAAACTTGCTCGTCATGCATGGGGGAGCCCCCACAGCAGTTATCAACGCATCCCTCTACGGGGTCATCGAAGAAGCTAGGAAAAATAATCTTGTCGAGCGTATTCTTGCGTCCGACGGAGGGACAGGTGGCTTCCTTGATGGAAAGATCCTCGATCTTACTGACATACCGCAGGACAAGCTGGACCTGCTCCCCCATACCCCCGGCTCTGCCATTGGGACAAGCCGTGACTGCCTGAAGGCAGAAGACTACCTCCTTATGGCAACCAAGCTACAGGAGCTTGGCATCACCTATGTCCTGATGACCGGAGGCAATGGCACGATGGATACCTGCAAGAAGCTCTCTGATGCATGCCTTGAAAAGGGCATTGTCGTCTGTGGAATTCCCAAGACCATGGACAACGACCTCTCCAAGACAGACCACAGCCCGGGCTTTGCCTCGGCTGCGCGCTATCTTGCAGGGTCGGTACGTGAAGTGGCCCAGGATGTGAAAGGCCTTGCCATACACGTGACGGTAATCGAGGCCTTTGGCCGTGATGCAGGATGGCTTGCCGCCTCCTCCGTATTGGCAAGGGAACAAGAAGGGGATGCCCCCCATATGATCCTCTGCCCTGAGACAGCCTTCGATGAGGAGGCTTTTCTCACTAGGGTGAAGTCCCTCTATGAAGAAAAGGGCGGGGTGGTTGTCGTTGCAAGCGAAGGCTTGCGCTACAAGGATGGTTGTCCGATAGTGGAGCCCATTTTTACCGTAGGAAGGGCGACCTACTTTGGGGATGTCTCAGCCTACCTGGCACAGCTTATCATCAAAAAGCTCGGCATCAAGGCAAGAAGTGAGAAGCCTGGCATCTTGGGCAGGGCCTCGGCAGCCTGGATGAGCACCGTTGATAGGGATGAGGCCATCGCCTGCGGCAAAGAGGCCGTCAAGGCGGTCACCTCTGGCAAGCATGCCCATATGGCGGCCATTGAGCGCGTCAGCACAGACCCTTACGAATTCAGAATTATCACAATACCCATCGATGATGAGGTCATCAAGGCACGCCTGCTGCCTGAAACCTATATCGATGCCGAACATTTTGACATAGACCCAACGTACGAGACATGGCTCTCACCCCTGGTCGGGGGAGAGCTCGGCTCTTTCATATCATTTAGGAAATAAGGAATACACTATGGATCATAGCTATTTTACCAAGGAACCATCGGAACTCACCATCAATAACAAAGTCAACGTCAAGCTGCTCGGCGATAGTGGTGAAGTTTTCTACGAGATCGCGCAGGAGATGGTAGAGACCATCAAGGCCAATAACAAGGCTGGCAAAACGACCGTCTTCATCATCCCAGTTGGCCCTGTCGGACAGTACTCCATATTCAATCGCTTGGTTGTTGAAGGGCAAGTGAGTCTGGCCTCCTGCTACTTCATCAACATGGACGAGTATCTCACCGACGACAAGCAATACCTTCCGCTCGATCACAAGCTCTCCTTTAGGGGCTTCATGGAAAGAAACGTTTATTCCAAGATTCCCTCTCATCTGACAGTCCCAGTCGGGCAACGCATCTTCCCTGACCCCAATGACCCTACAAAGGTGCAGAAAATCATCGAGGAGCTAGGTGGGGTGGATATGGCTTTCGGAGGGATTGGCATCAACGGGCACTTGGCTTTCAACGAACCTCAGGAACATCTTTCTGTTGAAGAGTTTAAGAAATTGGAGACAAGAGTCCTTGGGATAAGTGCTGAGACCAGGGTGGCAAATGCCATCGGGGACCTCAACGGAGCCATCGACGCGATGCCTCGTTTTGCGGCGACCCTTGGTATGCGCCAGATCCTTGGGGCAAAAAAAATCCGCCTCGGTGTCTTCAGAGCGTGGCACCAGGCTGTCCTGAGACAGACTTTGTTTGGTGAGATGTCGACCCATTTCCCTGCAACCCTGCTGCAAAGCCATCCCGATGCGATGATCTACAGCAACAACGTTGCAAGCCAGAGGCCCTTTTGATGCGAATAGATAATGCAAACATCTACCACCAGGGCTCTTTTGTCCTTGGATCGATTCGCTGGGAGGGAAAGACCATCACCGCCCTTGGGAAAAAGGTCAAGCCTCTTGTTGGTGAAGAGGTCTTTGATGCTGAGGGAAAGTACCTTGTTCCCGGATTCATCGATGTGCATACCCATGGGGGGAACCGAATCGATATCAATCATATCAGTTCGACTGATATGGTTGATGATCTCTCCCTCTTCTTTGCCTC
>CAZGOK010000132.1:0-1329 GCA_964527665.1 uncultured Sphaerochaeta sp. | reverse complement strand
GTCGCCCCTGAATTGCCGGGGGTCATCCCCCTTATCAAAAAATATAAGGATAGGCTGGTCATAGCCATCGGCCATAGCGGGGCGGACTACGAGACCAGCATGGCAGCCATTGAGGCGGGTGCAACGTCGTGTACCCATATCTTCAATGCTATGAAGCTCTTCCATATGCATCGTCCGGCCATAACAGGAGCCGCCTTGGAGAGCGACATCTATTGTGAGGCCATCTGTGATGGGTTCCACCTGGTTCCTGCCACCGTCAGGCTGCTGCTCAAGACCAAGGGCTACGACAAGGTTGTGGCTATCACCGACAGCATGATGGCCGCAGGTCTTCCTGATGGCCTGTACAAGTTGGGTACCATGGATGTCGAGGTGGTCGATGGGGATGCAAAGCTTCTCGATGGCGTGCGTGCTGGAAGCACCCTCACCATGGACAGGGCACTGCAGAACCTGATCTCTTTCACCGGGAAGAGCCTTGAGCAGGTCCTTCCCCTCCTGACGGAAAATCCTGCCCGAATGTTACATATGTTTGAAACGAAAGGAAGCCTTGAAATTGGCAAGGATGCCGATTTCACGTTGCTTGACCCCACACTACAAATAGATCGCACCTACGTGTGCGGCAACCTTGCCTATGCAGGGAGAGGAATAACCGAATGAGTCTACTACCCTTGCGTCCTATACTGGAAGCAACCGACCGCTTGTCCTATGCCCAGGGTGCCTTCAATGTGAATGCAGTAGCCCAGGCTGAGGCCGTAATCGATGTGCATGCCATGTTCCGCGCCCCTGCGATTCTCCAGGGGGCTGACCTGGCAAACGGCTTTATGGGCGGTCGCACTGATTTTCTCAATGCCACCCTTGAAGACAAGATAGCGGGGGCAAAGAACATTGCAAGCGCTGTGAAGAAGCTTGCTGCAGATGCACCGATTCCCATAGCTCTGCATCTGGACCATGGGCGGGACCTAGCAAGTGTGAAGGCAGCCATCGACGGAGGGTATACCTCGGTCATGATCGACGGATCGTCCCTCTCCCTGAAGGACAACATCGAGCTTACCAGGGAGGTGGTCAAGTATGCCCACCCCTTGGGTGTCACTGTTGAAGGGGAGCTAGGTATCCTTGCAGGCATAGAGGACCATGTATTCTCCGAGACCAGCTCCTATACCAATCCCCTTGATGCAGTCAGGTTTTTCAAGGAGACACGGGTCGATGCCCTGGCCATAAGCTACGGCACCATGCACGGAGCCAACAAGGGCAAGGATGCAAAGGTGCGCAAGGAGATAGCCATAGCAGTCAAGGAGTGCCTGCGTCATGAGCATATCTTCGGAGTCCTTGTAA
>CAZGOK010000131.1:0-6090 GCA_964527665.1 uncultured Sphaerochaeta sp. | reverse complement strand
TTCAAGCTTTCAACCCGGCGTCTGCTTGCCGAACAAGATGGGATACTACCCTCATTGCAGCATCCTGTCCATAGGGTTTTCACATAAAAGTGAGAAAAGTTTCAAAAAGTCACAAAACCCCAATTTCACTTGTTCAAGATGAGCCGCTTCGCTACTATTGCCCCAGGAGAATATGCCATGGAACACGATATGAGTAGGGGCAACCCTACCCATCTCATACTTCTTTTTCTGTTGCCCATCATCGGGGGGAATGTATTCCAACAATTCTACAGTATGGTCGACACGATCATAGTGGGAAGGTTCATCGGAGTGAAAGCCCTGGCCGCTGTCGGATCGACTGGGAGTATAACCTTCTTTGTATTGGGCTTCGTGGTCGGACTGACCGCAGGCTTCTCAGTGATAGTAAGCCAGAAATTCGGGGCAAAAGACACAAGGAGCATGAAAAAGGCCGTTGCCATGAGCATCCTCACAGCGGGGGCCGTCTCGCTTGTCGTATCGGCCTTGGCCGTGTGGCTTTGCAGACCCATCTTATTGGTGTTGAACACCCCGTATGACATCATCGATGACAGCGCCTCCTATCTGACGATAATCTTCATCGGCATAGTGGCCACCATCTACTACAATTTGCTTGCATCCATTCTCAGGGCGCTGGGGGACAGCAAGTCCCCCCTATACTTCCTTTTCATAGCATCAGTGCTAAATATAGTAGGGGACCTTGTCGCGGTCCTCCTTCTGGACATGGGCGTGCGAGGGGTGGCCTTGGCAACGGTGCTGAGCCAGAGCCTCTCAGCCCTGCTGTGTTTCATCTACATAGCAAAGCGCTACCCATCGCTACACCTGAGCAAATCAGACTGGGCCCTTGACTGGCCGATGATAGGAAACCTCCTGCGCATAGGAATCCCCAGCGCCCTGCAGCTTTCGGTCTGTGCACTGGGAGTGATGTTCGTGCAGGCCTTCATCAACAAGATGGGAAGCGATACAGTCGCGGCCTTCTCTGTCGGCATCAAGATCGAACAGCTGGCAACCCTTCCCCTAGGAACCCTAGGGGTGGCCATGACCACCTTCGCAGGGCAGAACCTTGGGGCAGGCATGCTGGACCGGGTGCGACAGGGCGTCAAGAGCGCAACCTTGCTGGTCGTGCTCTTCAGTTGCGTCGCCTTTGTGCTGTTGCTCGCCTTTGGCGATGACATGGCTCGCCTCTTCATCGATGCCAACAATGTTGGGGTCATCGAAAAGGTACAAATATACCTGAACATGACCTCCCCCTTCTACATACCCCTAGGGTTGATCTTTGTCCTACGCAGTACCTGCCAAGGGATGGGATCAGGCCTCATCCCGATGCTCTCCAGCTTGCAGGAGCTGCTCTTCAGGGTCCTTGCCGCCCTTACGCTGCCCCTCTATCTGGGATACACGGGCATCTGCTTGGCAAGCCCCCTCGCCTGGGTTGCAGCTTCCGCCTTGCTCTTTTTTGCCTATAGGCTCCAACTGAAAAGACTCACATTTCTTCTGGGCGTGAAGCAATAAGGCACAATGAGCCTCTTTGGAGGCATGAACATCTACGCATACCACACATCAGGTTATCTGGGGGAAAAGGTCAGGATACAGCTTACCCCCACACCCCGGAACCTCTCGGTCCTGGGCATTTCACCGGCACAGCAGAAATCCTTCAAGCTCAAGGCACATGCCCTGTTCGCCCTTCTGGGCCGGGGCCAACCAGACGCCCTGATCCAAGTCCCTCCAACGAAGGAGTGCGCAAGCCTGGAACTTGCCATGCTGCTTGCCCTGCTGTTGTCAGGGGACCAGCTGCTACAGACCCTCTGCCCCGATATCCTTGTCATGGGCAAGGTAAACCTAGACGGATCAATAACACCCATGCCTACGCTTCTGGATGCCCCAGAGGTTGCCCTCAGAAACGGGTGCAAGCTACTCATCGCCCCACCGACACCAAACCCCTATAACTGTGAGGGTTTGGAGATAGTCCAGTGCGTGGACCTCTCCACCATGGTGCACCAGTGCAGGCGCTTTATCCTCTATCATGAAGGGGAAAGGGCACTGCCCTTCACCGAGCCCCCACCTTTAGCAGAAGCGCACCCCTTCAGTGCGATCATAGGATTGGAAAAGGCAAAGAAGGCTATAGCCCTCAGTGCCGCCGGTGGCTTGAACATCCTCCTCTACGGCCCACCTGGAGGGGGCAAGACACTGTTGCTCAATACCCTTGAAAAACTCCTGCCTCCCCTTTCCCATGCCGAAGGCGAGGAGATAGCGCGCATCAGGGGCGTAGTGCCTCCAAGACGCCCTGTACTTGAAATCCTGCCCCACATGGGGGAGAAGGAACTCTACAAAGGGGGGGAGTCTTTCCTACATCTCGCTCATAGGGGTGTGCTCATCGTCGACGAGCTGACCAACCAAAAGGAAAAAACCCTCAAGACTATCTCCTTTTTCCTGGAAAAACAAAACTCAGGGCCCTACCCGGTCAGCTTTACCTTGGCTTCTGCGATGAATGGCTGTCCTTGCGGAAATATGGGAAGGGAGGAAGAGCGGTGCATTTGCAGCGAAAGGCAGAGGGAACGGCACTGGAACCGCGTGGGCTCCGCCCTGCTGGACAGGTTCGACATCTGCCTGGCTGTACTGCCGGAAAACCTCATGACAGTGCCACTTGCTCAAGAAGATCCGAACCTGCTGACAACCATCAAGGATGTATGGATCCGTCAGATACAAAGAAGCGAACAGACATACCTCAAACTCCTGCCCATGCTGACTACCGTCTTACAGGGAAGGGTTTTAAGCATGAGAGGGAGCCTCTCCGTATGCAAGATGGCAACCCTCATAGCGGATTTCAAGAAAAGTGAGGTTGTTACCAAGGAAGATATGATCGAAGCGTTATCATATAAGACATATGGAGTTGACAGACATTGGCGATAAGATAAAAAGGGTAAGGAATTTTCCTACAAGTAGTTGACACCAGTTCTTGCTTCCTGCTATAGTCCAATACGTTGCAGGGGCCGCTAGCTCAGTTGGTAGAGCAACGCCCTTTTAAGGCGTGGGTCACAGGTCCGAATCCTGTGCGGCTCAAAAGTGCCTGTTACGTGTAACATGCAAGACCATGTCTCCTTCGTCTAGTGGTTAGGACATCGGGTTTTCATCCCGGCAACAGGGGTTCAATTCCCCTAGGAGATGTAGCAACACTGAGGCTGTCGTTTTACGACAGCCTCTTTTATTTTTGGGCTAGAACTATCTTTATTGCCGTTTCTCCTAGATCTCTGCCGAACAGTTGCTTTCCTTCTCAACAAATGCCTTCTGTTTTGCTCTATAGCACCGTATCGGTAGATATCCATAAGAATTATCGCTTCTGATTATTCGATGTCCCAATCTTGACAGATGCCGCTTTGTGTACTAGACCTTAGCTACAGGGTGCATATCGTATACGTCATATCTCCCAAACAGACTTGATATCCACCCTGGTAATTACCCTTCTTCCGGGCTGCAATCTGTCTGTCTTGTTTCCACACCCACAAGAGCACAGGTTGCAGCTCACCTATGTGGCAGAATCATAGCTTTCATCTCTTTTCTTCTGGCTCCTGAACCAGCAAGACCCTTCCACCCCATTTGATGGCCATCGCCCCTAGAGGCGCAGTAACAAGAATACTCATCACTGCCATGGCAAGGATGAGCTCTCCGGGGTGGGTAGGCATTCCCCCTGCCTGCATGACCAACAGGGGCCCTGCCCCTATCGCCGCCTGCACCGTCGCCTTGGGGATGTAGGAGAGGACGACAAAAAGCCTCTCCTTCTGATTCAGGTTGGTCCCCACGGTACAGAGGTAGGTCCCCACCGACCTTGCTAGTAAAGCGATGAATATCAGGGCGAGCCCTTTCAGGCCAGCATCGAGGGCGGCACCTACCTGCACCTGCGACCCCACAAGCGCAAACAGGAGCATCTGTGCAAAGATCCAGATCTTGCCAAGCTTGGAGGATATCTCGCTGGCCATCTTCTCGTGCTTCTCCAGGATGATAAAGCCTATGCTCATCACCGCTATCAGGGCGGCAAAGGGAATGTTCCATCCCTGCAGGACTGTTCCCAAGCTGACCAGCATGATAGCCAATCCCACTACAATGAGGGTCCGTTTGGTTGCCCGGGGATTGAAGCGTTCAAACATGGAGACCAGGACAATACCCACAATCAAGCCGACGCCAACCCCCGAGAGAATGGAAAGGGGGATGCTCGCAACCTGCCAAGTGATGTTGACCTGCTTGCCGCTATATATGCCGATGAGGATGCTATAGGCGACAATGACCGTCACATCATCAAGGGATGCGCCGGCGAGCACCATGGTGGGGATGCTTTTCTTCTCTCCCCTTCTTTCTTCAATGAATCTGATCATGGGAGGCACCACCACAGCCGGTGATACGGCTGCAAGGATAGAGCCGAGGATCGCCGCCTCCATAGCACTAATGCCAAGCAAGGAGGGGGCAAGGGCGAAGATCAGCAGAGCTTCGAAGGTGGCCGGAAGGAAGCCCAGCAGGAGGGCATGAATGCCCACCTGGTGCAAACTTTTCTTTGATAGGCTGAAGCCCGATCGCAAAAGGATGACTATGAGCGCTATAAGGCGCAGGTCGGCACTCGCCGCCATGATGGTCGGATCCAGTATATTGAGGGCCACCGGCCCAAGCAACACGCCAACTGCAATCATCCCGACCAAGGGGGGCAGAGCTATGCGGAAGCAAATCCTTTCAGCAAGCAGAGACAACAGAATAATAAGGGCAAGACTTAAGGCCATACCTAACTCCTAGTGACAGCGATGCTGCCAATGTTTTGTCAGGAGTTATCAGCTTCGTCTAAAACGGGCGGTTTTCATCCTCGCAGAGGAACTGAAGGCGAACCCCATCGCCTGCCTCATTCTAAGCAGGTAAAACATATTGGTCAACGCATACCATCTGTACAAGGGTGGTTTAGTATGGATAATACCAGGAGTAAGGAGTGATACCAATGAACACTATTTCCAGGATACAACGCATTTGTGATGCCAACGGCATCTCAGGTTTTGAGGATGAGGTCCTGCTGGCCATCCGAACCGAAGCTTCCACGCTGGGGACCTTTACCGAGGACAGCATGAGAAACCTCTACCTCTCATATACAGGGAACAAGGGCAACCGCCCTGTCGTACAGCTCGATGCCCATACCGACGAGGTCGGTTTCATGGTAAAGTGCATCCGCGACGACGGCATGCTCGAGTTCATCCCCATCGGAGGGTGGGTCACCAGCAACATCCCCGCCCATCGTGTCAGGGTACGTAACAGTGACGGCGTGTATATTCCAGGCCTGGTCGGAAGCAAGCCCCCACACTACATGAGTGAGGCCGAACGAAAGGCAGCCCCTGAAATAACGAGCATGATCATCGACATCGGCTCTTTCAGCTACGAAGAGACGGTAACCAAGTACAAGATACAGATCGCCGCCCCGGTCGTCCCTGAAGCCAATGTAACCCTCAACGAACAAAACGGTCTTCTTATGGGCAAGGCGTTCGACTGCAGACTTGGCTGCACCTCCATCATCGACACTTTGGAGGCCTTGCAAGGCAAGGAGCTCAAGGTGGACCTGGTTGCAGGCTTTGCCAGCCAGGAGGAGGTTGGATGCAGGGGTGCCATCATCACGGCCAGGACCATTGACCCCGATGTGGCCATCTGCTTTGAGGGTGTTCCTGCTGACGACACCTTCCTGCCCGCCTACCAGAGGCAGACAGCAGTAGGAAAGGGTCCCATGCTGCGCCACATCGACAGCAAGACCATCATCAACCCACGCTTCCAGCGTTTCGCCCTCGATATAGCAAAGAAGTTCAACATTCCCACCCAAGAGGCAGTCCGCAGCGGCGGCTCGACCAATGCCAGCCAGATACACCTCTCCCATAGGGGCATCCCCACCATCGTCATAGGAGTGCCTGTCAGGTATGCCCACACCCACTGGGGAATAAGTAGCCTTGAGGATGTGCAGAATGCGGTAAAGCTGGGTGTTGAGATCATCAAGGCCTTGGATGCGGCTACTATAGCTAGCTTCTGATTTCCTACAGTACACAGAGAGCCTTCTCCCTTTATAAG
>CAZGOK010000130.1:2681-6090 GCA_964527665.1 uncultured Sphaerochaeta sp. | reverse complement strand
GAGAGCTTTCCACCATAGGTCCTGCGCAGGTTCTCGTTGGTGAAGATCTCGTCTACCGGGCCTCCTGCTATGCGTCGTACGTTCAGTAGCGTTACCCAGTCAAAGTACTCGGGCACGGTCTGCAAGTCATGGTGTACTGCGACGACGGTTTTTCCCGCATGCTTGAGGTCCTTAAGTATTGCGATGATGGTCCGCTCCGTGGCCGCGTCGACCCCTTGGAAGGGTTCGTCCATGAGGAAGATCTCGGCATCCTGGGTGAGGGCCCTTGCCAGGAAGACCCTCTGCTGCTGGCCTCCGGAGAGCTGGCTGATCTGCCGATCGGAGTAGTCTCGCATGCCGACCTTCTCCAAAGCTTCGGTGGCCTGGTAGATCTCAAGCTTGCCGGGGCGCTTGACCCACCCCAGCCTGCCGTAGGTGCCCATGAGCACCACATCAAGGACTGTGGTGGGAAAATCCCAGTCCACACCGGTTCTCTGGGGAACATAGCCGACGAGCTTTCGCTGCTTCTCGTAGGGCTCGCCAAAGATGCTCACCTTTCCGGCAGTCAGCTTGATCAGGCCGAGGATTCCCTTGAGCAGGGTTGATTTCCCTGCTCCGTTGGGTCCTACAATGGCCATCATGATGCCGGGGGGGACTTGGAAGTCCACGTCCCAGATAACCGGCTTTTCATGGTAAGCAATGGTGATGTCTTCTGCATCGATCGCTAGGTGTTTGTTCATTATTTCTCCTCCAGGGCTAGGCCAGCAACTATGGTGTCTATGTTATGGGTGACCATGCCGATGTAGGTTCCCTCAAAGGTACCTGTATTTCCCATGGCGTCACTGAATAGCTCCCCTCCGATTTCCACATCCCAGCCTCTGGATTTGACAGCTGCCTGCAATGCCCTGATGCTTTTGGGAGAGACTGAAGACTCGACGAACAGGGAGCGGATCTGGTTTTCAGCAATGAAGTCTGCAAGGTCGCGGACATCTGAGGTTCCCGCTTCATCGACAGTGCTGATGCCCTGTAACCCCTTTACTTCGAAGCCGTACGCCCGTCCAAAGTAGTTGAAGGCATCATGTGCTGTTATCAGGATGCGCCTCTCCTTGGGGATGGTCATGGCCTTTTGCTTGGTGTAGGCATCAAGGTCCTCCAGCTTTTTCAGGTAGGAAGCGTGGTTTTCACGGTAGTAGGCCTCTCCTGTGGGGTCGGTGTTTACCAGGGCCTCAAGGATGACTTGGGAAGCGAGCATCCAGTTTCCTACATCAAACCAGATGTGTGGGTCATGGGCCTGGTCCACGATGATGAGGATCTCTTCTGGAATCCCATCTTCGATCGCCTTGATGTTTCGTGTCTCAGAGAGTTTCTCCAGAACATCGCCCATCTTGGCTTCCAGGTGGATACCGTTGTAGAGGATCAGGTCGGCCTTGTTGAGCCTGGTCAGGTCGCCGGCCTTTGCCTTGTACAGGTGCGGGTCGACCCCCGCTCCCATCATGGAGTAGACATCAACGCGCTCGCCTCCGATGTTTGCAGCGACGTCCCCGATCATGCCGATGGTGGTGACCACTGACATTTTGTTTTCCTGTGAGAATGAAGAACCCTCTGTATTTTCAACCTTCTGGCAACCCAGGAGGACAACTGATAGGGCAAGTGCTATGAGTAAGAATCGTTTCATATGAATACCTCCAATTTTGAATGTTCAAAGTATAGGATAGTGACTAGCTTCTAGTCAATAATGGTTGGAAGGCTTTAAAGGTTTTTATATGGGATTTTCATAGTTCCAAAGCCATGGTCGCTTTGCTCAGCGTACAATGTTGGTGAGAAGATTACGTTGACAGGCACCCTTTTCGGCTTTACGATTTAGATTGTTCGGGCCATTGCGTAGTATTGGCCAAAGGGGTATAGCATGAATGTCTGGTGGTTGTTTGTAACAGTCGGGATTCTCCTCATGGCTTTGGAAGCACTCACACCCGGTTTTATCATCATGTGGTTTGGCATAGCCTTCATCGTAGCGGCCATCCCTGTCTACCTGAACGCCTCCACCCAAGTGGTGCTCATCACCTTTTCCATCACGCTGCTCCTCTTGACGGTGTTTGTGAGGAAAATCTTCCTGGGTACCCGCTCCAGGCACAAGGGCACTCTGACAAATACGAATAGTCTTTTGGGAGAGAAGGGTGTTGTCATTGAGGAAATCAATTCTGTGAGAAGCACAGGTCTGGTGAGAATCCACAAGGAAGTGTGGACAGCTATAGCAAAAAACAGTGAGGTGATCCCCATCGACCAGAGCATAGTCGTGCAATGCATTGATGGGGTGAAGCTTATTGTTGAAAGGGAGTAGAACATGGAGTCTTTTTATGTGCTCGGTGCGATCACCTTGTTTGTCATCATTATCGTCCTCAAAGGGGTAAAGCAGGTACCCCAAGGACAGGCTGTACTCATCGAGCGGCTTGGCAAGTATGTCAGGACCCTTGATTCCGGCATTAACTTCATCATCCCCTTCCTTGATAAGAAACGGTATGTGAAGCAGCTGAACTACAACACTGAGAAAATCTCCGACTACAATGTCGATTTGCGCGAGCAGGTCTATGACATTCCCTCACAGTCGGTCATCACGCGTGACAACATAAGCCTGACGGTGGACACCCTCATCTTCTACCAGATTGTGGAGCCACATAAGGCCTGCTATGAGATAAGTGACCTGATCTTGGGCATCAGGGAGCTTTCCAAGACAACGATGCGCAATATCTTCGGTGAGATGGACCTTGATGTCAGCCTCTCTTCACGAGATATCACCAACCAGAAACTGCGGGGTATCCTTGATGAGGCGACCGACAAATGGGGGGTAAAGATTCTCCGGGTGGAAATTCAAGACATCATTCCCCCAACCGACCTGAAGGAGGATATGGAGCGGCAGATGAAGGCCGAGCGTACCCGAAGGCAGGAGGTGACGATAGCCGAGGGAAAGAAGCAGGCCGCCATCCTGGAGGCAGAGGGCACCAAGCAAAGCCTGATCCTCAATGCCGAAGGGGAGGCGCAGTCACGCATCATGAAGGCCGATGCATTGAAGAAGGAGAAGATCCTCCTTGCTGAAGGGGAGTCCGAATCCATCAGGTTGGTGCAGCTTGCCAAGGCAGTCGGTCTGGATGCAGTGCGAAGGGTCTATTCAGAGGGGCAGGGTTCGGACAACCTCCTGATGATGGAGGTGTTGCGCTCCCAGAACGAGATAGCCAAGGACCTGGCCAATGGGTCAAGCCATAAGATCTTCCTCCCCACCGAAGTGGCAGGATTGTTTGGTTCCATAGGGGGTATCCAGGAGCTCCTTGCAACGCGCGAGTTGTTCAAGAAACAGGGGCAATAAGAGTCCAGTCGATTCTCTTCACAGATAGATGGGATTGCTATAGGCGACCCTGCCCCGGGCATCAATGCACTC